>SKVE01000061.1 GCA_007129635.1 Planctomycetaceae bacterium | reverse complement strand
CCGCGAAGTATCCAGCGAGCGGACGGCAACATCGTGAGCGTCATCTACTTCAAGGACGCTACCAGCAAGGAACGTTACATCACCGCCACCATCTGGGACCCAGGCGCCGCGCAGGACGACTGATGGCCACCGACGAATTGACCAGGAGAGGACATACCATGTTGTATCGAGGGTGGTTGGCGATCATCGGCACGGTTTTGTGTGCGGGATCGGTGTGGTCGGACGACCCGTTTCTGCGCGATGCGGACCAGCGACTGTGGAAGCCGGTAGCGGACGACGTGTACCTACAGGAGCTGGGCAGCCAGATCCAAACCGATCGGCCGATCCTGTCGGTGGCTCATTACGAGGGGACGTTGTACGCGTTGACCGATCAGGGCGGCTATGGGCTGGATGGTCAACAATTGGAACGCGTCCCCGAGTTGCCCGCCGGTCTGCAGCGGCTCCGCGTATTAGACGGCGCCTTGTGGGCGATGGGGCCGGCCGGCCTTTATCGGATGGTGGGGGATCGCGTGCAGCAGATCAGCGACCAGGCATTCGTGGATGTGTGCCTGCTGAACGGCGTGGTGCATGCTGCCACGACCATGGACGTGTATCGGTACGAGCGGGGTCGATTGGACAATCTCGAGCCGGAGACCGGTTATCGGTCGACCAACATCACCTTCCACCGCGAAGACGGGACCCAAGTGCTACCTCAGCCCGAACGGATCGGGCCGCTGCATCGGATCGCCGCCTACAGCGGCACTTTATACGGGCTGCGACCCAACGGCCTGGTCTTGTTGGACGGCGACCTGGTCGACCCCCGCGTGGCCGAATGGGGTCTGCCTCCCTCGCCGGAAATCCGCGACATGCTGTCGGTGGGCAGCCGGCTGTACTTGGCCACGGGACGAGGCGTCTCGGTGTTACGCGGCATGGCGCTGACGACGCTGGACGGAAAAAGCGGGTTGCCGTACGAGGACATCACCTGCCTGGCTCGGGGGTTCGATGACGAATTGTGGTTCGGTACCACTTGGGGCGCTGTGCGAAAAACGGGCGATCAGTTCCACTATTTTGCGGGGCGACGCTGGTTGCCCGACGATCGAGTCCGGGACGTGGCGGTCAGCGACGATACGGCCTACATCGCCACAGACGGCGGGTTGGGGATCATTCGCTACGAGCCTTGGACGTTGCAGAAAAAGGCCGAGTACTACCAGCGTTCCATGGACCAGTGGGGCTACAAGCGACTCGGTTTCACTCAGAAGATCTACTGGGACGACCAGCGGGAGCAATGGGTTCGCGAGGTCACGGACAACGACGGTGGTTTCACGACGCACTACATGGTCGCCATGATGTACAAGTATGCCGTCACCGGCGACCCGGCCGCGTTCGCCGAAGCGATCAACACGTTCAAGGCGATCGTCTGGTTGGAGGAGATCACGCCCATCGAAGGCTTTCCCGCCAGATCGATCTGGAGCGTCGGCGACCTGTCGCCCAGATCCACGCGCGGGTCCGGCGGCCTGCCCGCTCGCTGGGTACCCACGCCGGACGGAAACTTTTTTTGGAAAGGCGATACGTCCAGCGACGAAGTGGGCGCGCACTACTATGGCATGGCCGTCTTTCATGACCTGGCGCCGGACGGTCCGGAGAAGCAGCGAGCCAAACAGCACGTCGAACGCCTGACGCAGCATATCGTGGAAAACGGCTGGAAGCTGCGCGACATGGACGGCGAATTGACTCGCTGGGGACGATGGGACCCTCAGTACCTGCTGCGTCCCTATGGCATGTACGCTCGTGGGTTGAACGGCATGGAAGCGCAAGCCTATGCGCACACGGCCATTGGGTTGCTGGGTACCGATCAGGCTCGGGACGCGCTTCAGCAGTTGATCGACTTCGGCTACCCCGAATACACGGTCCGGCAAAAGATCACCTTCCCGCCGAACTTCATCACCGTCTGGGATGACCGTTTGGCCTTCATGTCCTACTACGCTCTGTTGAAGTACGTCGAGTGCCCGCGGCTGCGAGCCTTGTACTTGCGCAGCCTGGAACGCAGTTGGGAGATCAAGCGGATCGAGAAACACCCCTGGTACAACTTCCTGTACGGCATGATCACCGGCAACGATTGCGAAGCGGAGCAGGGAGTCCGGTTCCTGCGCGAGTGGCCGCTGGATCTGATCAGTCACACGTACCGCAATTCGCAGCGGACCGATCTGTACCCGGAAGCCGGTTACGTCTCCTACGCTGTCGGACCACGCACCAATTCGCCCAAAGCCATCTCGCCTCGCGAATCCGAACCCAAAAAGCTGGACACCACCCAGTTGACTCTGGATGGCGGTCGCGATGGCCGCAGCGCCCCGACGGCCAACACGTGGCTGGAGAGCTACTGGATGGGCCGCTACTACGGGTTCATCGAAGCCCCGACCTCGGATGACCCCGACGTGCTCGGGATCGAGGACGCTCCGCTACAAACCTTGGGCGCTGCCCCTTACGTCGGACCTCCCCGGCCGAAATGACCGGCAACCGCCAAAGGGAGCGCAGACGGGGGGTGGGGCATGCGGGAGGCCTGCTCTGCGGCGGCCGTCGACTGGCTGACCGGGGCTAGCCCGGGTGACGCGTGTCTTGTATCATCGGCAGCATGTCAGACACTCAACTGGACAAGTCGGAAAATGGGGACTCTTGGTCGCGCGATTCGATCCGCACGTTGATCGTGGACAACGACCGTGCGCACGCGATGGCCATGTCCGAGATCCTGGAGCGCGTTGGCTATCCATGCGAAATCGCCACCAGCGGTCCGGAAGGCCGGAAGCGAGTCGAGCAGAACACGTACGACGTGGTAGTCACCGATCTGGTGATGAACGAAGTGGACGGGATGGAGGTGCTGGCCCGTACCCGTGAAATGCTGCCGGCATGCCAGGTGATCATGGTCACCGGGCATGCAACGGTCCCCAAGGCGGTCGAGGCCATGCAGCAGGGCGCCTTCAACTTCCTGGAAAAACCGATCTCGTCGGACCGTCTGCGAGCGGTTTTCGAACGGGCGGTCGATGCCGTGCGACTGCAGCGTCAGAACCTGGAACTGTCGCAGCGTCTGGACGAACGATTCGGCTTCGAAGGCATCATCTACACCAGCGACCGGATGCAAACGGTCATCGATCGTTTGAAGCGGATCGCGCCGACCGACGCCACCGTGTTGATCGCTGGCGAGAGCGGTACGGGCAAAGAGCTGATCGCCCAGGCGATCCATCAGAACAGCCCCCGCAAGCAGAAGCGGATGGTGCCGTTGAACGCTCGGGCGGTCGCCGAGAATCTGGTGGAAAGCGAGTTGTTCGGGCATGTCAAAGGCGCCTTTACCGATGCGGTCACCGATCGCGTCGGGGCGTTCGAGTACGCCAACGGCGGCACGCTGTTTCTGGACGAGGTCGGCGACATGCCCATATCCACGCAGATCAAGCTGCTGCGGGTGCTGGAAGAGCACCAGATCACTCGAGTCGGCGATAACAAACCGATCAAGGTCAATGTGCGGCTGGTATCGGCGACCAACCGCGATCTGGAAGACGCGGTGGAATCAGGCGATTTCCGCCGCGATCTGTACTACCGGATCAAGGTGGTGACCGTCGAATTGCCGGCGTTGCGCAAGCGACGCGAGGACATCGTGCCGCTGATGGATCACTTCCGCAAACAATTCAACAAGCGACACAGCAAATCGGCTCGCAGTTTTTCCCCGGCGGTCAGCAAACGGTTTTTCGTCTACGATTGGCCCGGCAATGTACGGCAATTGCGAAACGCGGTCGAAACCATGATCGTGCTGGACATCGATGGATTGCTGGACATTGACGACCTGCCGCCCGAGTTGACGGAGATCGACCAGCAGACCATGGAGAGTTCGTCGATGCCCATGGGCATGATCGGCCAGCCCTTCAGCGAAATCGAGCGCTGGGCCATCGAAGAAACGCTGAAGCTGACCAACGGCAACCGCGAAGAAACGGCGCGGATTTTGGGCATTGGCGCCCGCACGCTGTACCGCAAATTGGACAAGTATCGACTCTGATCCTTCAACAGGTACGAGGATCGCATGCCCGAGATCCGGCAACTGCCGCCCAGTGTGGTCAACAAGATCGCTGCCGGGGAAGTCATCGAACGTCCGGCCAGCGTCGTGAAGGAACTGCTGGAAAACGCGGTGGATGCCGGTGCGACTCGCATCGATGTGGCGGTCGAAAAAGGCGGTACCGAACTGGTGCGAGTCGCCGATAGCGGTTGCGGGATCGAGCCCGAACAGTTGGAATTGGCGGTGACCAGCCATGCCACCAGCAAGATCCGCGACGCGGACGATCTGTTCGGAGTCCGCAGCCTGGGGTTTCGCGGCGAGGCGTTGGCATCGATCGCCGAGGTCAGCCGATTCCTGATTCGCAGCCGCACCGGAGGCGACCAGGCCGGCGCGGAATTGGAGGTGATCGGGGGACAATGGGGTCAGATCGCGCCGTGCGGGACCCCGGTCGGGACGATCATCGAGGTGCGGCAGTTGTTCTGCAACACGCCGGTACGCCGCAAGTTCCTGCGGACGCCGCAGACCGAGATGGGACATGTGACCGAAGCGTTCACGCGAATCGCCCTGGCTTTTCCCGCCGTCCATTTCACGCTGCAGCACAACGAGCGGCCGATCCACGATCTGCCACCGGTGCTCAGTTGGCGCGAGCGGATCAGCAAATTTTTTGGTTTAGAGATCGCCGACGCTTTGATCCCGGTCGAAGGCAGCGACGGCGTGGTCTCGGTCAGCGGTTTTGTCGCCAACCCCAGTTTGAGCCGCGCCAACAATCGGCTGCAGTATTTCTTCTTGAACGGTCGCCACATCCGCGACCGAGCCTTGCAGCACGCGCTGGGCGAAGCTTATCGCGGTCTGCTGCTGACCGGCCGGTTCCCGGTCGCCTTTCTACAACTGGAGATCCCGGCCGATTCGGTCGATGTGAACGTGCACCCCACCAAGCTGGAAGTCCGCTTTCAGGACGGCGGCCGGATCTACAGCCAGTTACTCGGCACGTTGCGTCAGAAGTTCCTCAGCACCGACCTGACCGCTCGCGTTCAAAGCGGCCCGCTGGCCGTCGACCAGGACCCGGCCGCCGCGTTGGATACCGATCAAGCCGCACAACGGCGAAACGAATTGATGCAGTGGGCTCAAGGCCAGACGGGAACCGGACCCAGACCGACTGCCGAGCTACCCCAGGATTCCCCGACGGCTGCTGGATCCGCGACCGGGCGATCACCCGACCCGCCGTCGCCGGTGCGGCAGCCGCACTTCGAGTTCCGCGACACCCGTCCACCCGCTGCGGTGCCCCCGTTCCGTCCTTTCTCCGATCATCGAATCGGCTCGCCTGCCGCCCAGGCGCCGCAGCAGGCGGTTGGCGCGGAAGCACCCCAGACGCCATCGCCAGCATCCGCCCCGGTCGTGACGCGTGCCGGGATGCAAGTCCACAACCGGTACCTGATCACCGAAAACGATGAAGGCATGGTCATCATCGACCAGCACGCCTTGCACGAACGCATTCTGTACGAGCAGCTTCGTGAAAAGGTACTGGCGGGCAGCTTGGAAAAGCAGCGTCTGCTGGTCCCCGAGCCGGTGACGCTGACGCCCGCCGAGGCCGGCGTGGCCTTGGAGTTTCGCGAAGTCCTGAAGGAACTGGGCATCGAGATCGAGCCGTTTGGCGGCGATACGGTGCTGGTCTCCAGTTACCCGGCCATGCTGGCCAATTTCAATCCGGCCGAGGTCCTGCGGCAGCTTGTCGAGCAGTTGATCAGCGGCGGCAAGGTACCGGATCGGCGGGATCTGCTGGACGAGATGCTGCACATGATCTCGTGCAAAGCGGCCATCAAGGCCGGCGATCGGCTGAACGCCGACGAGATCACAGCCCTACTGGAACAACGGCACTTGTTTCAGGACAGCCACCATTGTCCACACGGTCGCCCCACGGCGCTGGTCTTTTCCCGCGACGAACTGGATAAACGCTTCAAACGCATCTAAGGACAATCACGCCGTAGCCGGATTCGCCAGAATTGGGAAATCACGCCGTAGCCGGATTCGCCAGAATTGGGAAATCACGCCGTAGCCGGATTCGCCAGAATT
>SKVE01000225.1 GCA_007129635.1 Planctomycetaceae bacterium | reverse complement strand
GTTTTAGACATCCGTGGCCCAAGCCCGATCGTGGTCCCGCTGACGGACTTCTCCGACGGATATGTAGCGGATGCCCATGTCTCGTACGATGGTCGTCGAGTTCTGTTTGCTCGCCGCCTGCAGCATGATCCCTGGTGGCACTTGTACGAAATCGACGTCGATGGCCGCCAGCTTCGTCAGATCACCCAGGGACCGTATCACCATGTCAGTCCCGCCTACCTGCCGGATGGCCGCATCGTCTTTTCGACCACTCGGCTGGGAACCCGAGACGAATACCACGGCTATCCTTGTACCGGGTTGGCCGTGATGGATCCGGATGGCAGCAACATGCACTTCATCGGCTTCAATTTGGGTCGCGATGCCGATACGGTGATCGGTCCGGACGGCAATTTGCTATTCGCTCGCTTGGAGATCTTCTATGCGCGGTTGAAGGTCGAATGGAACCTATTGAGCGCCTTGCCCGACGGGACGCGGACCACGACGTTGTATGGTCCGGAACGCCGTGAGTTCTGGAGCCAGATCGACGGGGGCTACACGGCTTGGGGCGAGACGGGTTTGAGGCATCGCGTGTTGCGGCTCTCCCAGCCTCAACCCTTCGGTCCCGCCAGTTACGTGATGAACACCCAGGCCGGTCCGATCGTGACCGAGGGACGGCGCGGCGAAAGGATCATCCGGCCCGAGTTGACCTGGGCCATCACCTCGCCCTACCCACTGGACGACCGTACCCTGCTGGTTGCGGCGGGCAAAAAACCCTACGAAGCGGTCGGCGGCAGCCGGCCCACCGACACCGTGGATCTGGGGATCTACCTGCTGGACATGGCGTCGGGAGACCTGACGCTGGTGTACAACGACCCGCACGTGGCCGACTTCGGTGCTCGGCCGCTGCACCCTCGACCCGTTCCACCAGTCATCGCCACATCATCGGGTGTGAGGCAACGCCAGTTCACCGGCACCCTGTATTGCAGTTCGGCATTCATCTCGCAGTTGGACGCCGTTCGCGAACGCGGGCGATTGGTTCGAATCATCGAGGGCTTGCCGCAGGTCGCTCGGCACCAGACGCACACCAATCGCGGGTTGCCCTGGAAGAACCATGGCGGGGCGATCGGTCGCGTGCTGGGAACCGTGCCGTTAGCCGCCGACGGATCTTTCGCTGTCGAAGTGCCCGCGGACCGCTTCCTGCATCTGCAGGTGCTGGACAGCGATCGACAGGTGGTCGGCAACCAACTGCTGTGGATGTATGTGCGACCGGGCGAGAACAAAGGGTGCATCGGCTGCCACGAGCCCCCCGATACGACCACCGATTTCCATCAGCCGTTACCCCTGGCCCTCTCCCGCCACCCCGCCCGATTGTTGCCGACCGGCGATGACCAGTTCCGCTACCGCGCGAAAGCGTGGTTCAAAGGTCATCTGCCCGACGAGCGGGAAGAGCGGCAGCGCACCGTCCAGTCGATCACCCTGTTCGGGCGGCCGTGATCACCGACCGGCCACGAAAACGATGAGGAAAGAGACGCTGGTTGATCGAGCCCTCATCTTCCTATTTGGAATGAAAGCACTGCAGTCATCCTCTGGGTCGGGCCGATGGAAAAACAGGGCGTTGCCCGCAATAACTGGCGGTGTGCGACCCGTCGGAACAGTCTCACTATCTCGCCTGCCTTTCCGAGCTTGACCGATGCAACGTTCCGATCAGCGATCAGATCCGGTTTGCGCATTACATAAAGGCAGCCGGCATGGATTTCTCCCCTCGATGGTACCTCGCGGTGCGTTGCTGATCCTGCTGAGCGGAACGGTTGCGGCCCGAGCCGACGCGGGACCGCCTCGCGGCACGGTCCTTCTGGTGCGCGGCGTGATGACGGTCTTCTCGCTGGGCTTGGACGATCTGGCGACAAAACTGCCGTGCCACGAACTGGAAGTGCAGGTCGTCCCGACTTCTTGGTCGCCACATGCGACGCGACACATCGCCCAGCGGTACATGCGGGGTGAATTGGATGGGCCGCTGGTCTTGATCGGACACAGTCTGGGCGGCGACATGCTGCCGGGATTGGCGCAGCAATTGGGTGCTTCGGGGCAGACGGTTGATTTGATGATCATGATCGACGCGACCAATCCCTCGGACGTTCCCATGAACGTGCGCCGCTGCGTGAATTTGTATCAGTCGAATTTCTCACCGACCTGGTTTCGCGTATTCCGCGGCGTACCGATTCGCGCGACCAATCCTGCCACGCAGTTGGTCAACGTGGACATCCGTCAATTTCCGGAAATCCAGGAAGCTGCCACGCTCCATCACTTCAATATCGAAGCCTCGGACTGGGTCCATCAGCTCGTGATCTGCGAGATCCAGCATCTGTTGAGATCTCGCGGCGAGTAAGCATCCGGCATGCGTGTGACGTGGGGGAACTTTCGCCCCTGCGAATCGTCCATATCAGCAGACGAGGTCGTTTCGTGCGCGGGTTCCGGATATTCCAAACGACCGTTGTCATCAAACCATCTGCCACGATGGTCAGATTCGCCCCTGGACAATGCTGATAATATCAAAGGATTGATCGGACTCTGGACTTTTCCATAAGATCGGTGGCAGGATGTTCTCCAAAGGAACCGAAAACTTCCGAAATGCAAACCGTACTCAGCGTAGGCGGGCTGGGAAGCGATTGGCAAAGCGCTCGTTATTGGGAGTCGAGCGACTGGAGGAGCGGCAAATGTTGACATCGGTACCGTTTGGTACGATGCCGATGGATACTGGGGAATTCATGCTGGGCGACGTGCTGGTCACCGTGGTCTTGATGGAATCCAGCGAGAACATTTCGGCCGTCAATCCCAACTCAGAGGATTGGCGACCAGAGACCATCGCCGCTGCCAAAGACAAGGTGGTCGAGGGCATCCTTTGGTGGGAAGACACCCTGGCGACTCAATTTCCTGCCAATACCGCACCCCTGCAATTCCATTTCGACTTTACTCATGCGGACACGCCGGTCCAGACGGATGTGGAACCGATCGCCAATCCTTCCACTTTTTTTGCCTCGTACGTCGATCCGACGACGGGTATGGCTCAACATGGTTGGATCTACGATTTTCTTCGTCAGGTCGGTCACGACACCACGGGCAATTTCAACCAGGATATCCGTGCCTTTAATCATCAGCAGCGGTTAGCCCACGGGACCGACTGGGCCTTCACCGTGTTCGTGGTCAATGACGAAAACGATGCGGATGGAATGTTCGCACCCGGTGGCTTCACCCGAGCCTTTGCCTACGCGGGCGGCAGGTTCTTCGTGTCGCCAGCCGGTCGGCCGCCCAGCACGTTTGCTCACGAGGCGGGTCACATGTTCTGGGCGCTGGACGAATATCCGGGGGTCAGCAGCTACTTCGCGCATCGAGGCTATTACAACACGCAAAACCTGAACGCCGTCAGGGACAACCCAGTTGGTACTGCGGCATTCGTGACCATCCAGCCGGACGCCATCATGTCCAAGGATTACACGCGGCAGGAATTGGTGCAATTGACAGGGGGCCAGTGGCAAGAGGACGAAGGCCGCCCGGTGCTGACCTGGGCCTGGGAGCGAAACACCAGCCCTCCTTCCACGCTGGCAATGATCGGATGGCAGGACACCAGCGGCAACGGGATCTTCGACGTCCTGGACGTGCCTTTTTCCTTGACCGGATCGGGATACCTGGACGTGCGGAACGAGGTCTACCGGTTTGTCGGCCAATCCGCCGTGCAGACGTTGCCCAATCGGAACTCGTCGGGCTTACAGAGTGACATCACGATCAATCGAATTCGGCGCGCCGAGTATCGGGTGGATGACGGGCCTTGGCAGACGGCCGGCACGTTTGACGCACATCGGGTGAATCTGGATCTGCGCATCGATTTGCCGGGATCTGGGCAGCATGTGGTCCAGATCCGCACGATCGATGATCGAACGGGAGTGACTTCCCCTATTTTCACTGCCCACACGGGACAATTGGCTGCGGTTGAAAGGCCGGGCATCAACGGTTTCGTTTGGGATGATGTGGATGACAATGGCCAATTCGATCACGGTGAACGTCCCATTTCAGGCTGGACCGTGCGTTTGGTCGATGATGCGGATCAACCGTTGAATCTGGTGGAGCACGTCGAACCGGATGACTACGTACACAACACGCGACTGGAGGACGTCCAGCCGGGGATCAGGCTGCGCGCGTTGGTCTACGGTGCTTTTCAAGACGTCGTCGCAGCGAATTCGGCGACCAGTTCGACGGGTAGTCGTGTTTTCGGATACTACCAGACGCCTTGGTCGACATCCCCGGAAATCGATTGGGATCGCCACTCGCAATTCCGTGCCGATTTTGACTCGCCGGTCTCCTTCATCCAGTTGGATGCGATCGTCGTTTCCGCCACGGGGGCGGCGAGGATGGAGGCCTACGATGCAGACGGGAATCTGCTGCAGCGGTTCACGACGCAAGCCCTGAACTACGGCTTCGCGGAAACGATGCGGATCGAACGACCCACGGCGGATATCGCTTACGTCTTGGTCAAACCGCACGGCGATTCGTCAGAGAATGTGCACTCGACGACGCAGATCCAGCTTGATCATCTGCGATCTGGAATCACTACGCAGACCTCGACCAATCGGTATGGTGCCTATCAACTGTCGGGACTTCCGGCGGGCACGTATCGAGTCCAAGTAGCCCCGCCTCTGTTGGCGCCCAGCGTCGCTCAGGTTCACACGGTCACCATCGCGGATGGTGAAACGGTCCATGGCGTCGATTTCGCTGCACGCGCTCCGGCTTGGCAGAATCCGGTGGACAGGCATGATGTGTTGGACACGGGCTTCGTAACGCCCAACGACGTGTTATCGGTGATCAATTACATCAACGCCAATGTCGACCAGTTGACCGTGGATCCGTCGGCGCATTCGCCGCCCCCGTTCCTCGATGTTAATGGTGACGGCGTGGTCTCGCCGGCGGATGTGCTGAGCATCATCAACCGGTTGAACTTTCCGCCCGCCTCGGATCACGGCTCCTCGGTGTTCGACGCGACGGGCGGCGGTGGTGCTGCGCAGGGCGTGGGAGAAGGCGAGGGTGAGGCCCCCTCGGTCGCATCGACCGGCGGAGTGTGGTGGACGAGCGATCGTCCGCAGGACCAGCAAGCGCCGACGGAAACCATTCCACCAGGACGGGCACAAGCGGATCAGGATTTCGTTCGAAGGGCCAGGGACGGCTATTTCCGCGATCTGGCGACGCATCCGCGGTTGCAACAAGTCAATCCGGACGATGATTTGGTCGGGCCGCGACAACCTGGTGAGGCCTTGGCTGATGAGCGTTTCGATCTGTTCGAGCTCTACGCGTCATCGGGTGCGACTTCGCACTCCGCTGCCTTCCTATGGTAAAAGTCCTCGGTCAGCAGGTAGTTCTCGTACAAATCATTCAGTTCTCGTAACCGCCGGATCACCTGCTGCCTGGTGAAAATCGGCTCTCCTGCTTCCTCGCGCTCCTTTTGCGCAGCCGCTGCGGCTTGCAGGACTTCTTCCGGGATCGGGGTGATCTCGCGACGTCCAGGCGGTCGGTAGGACGGATGGAAGACGCGCACGGTGAACTGATCGACGGGTACCAGGTGCCGCCATAGAAAGGCTTGCATGCGATCTTCTGCCGCGAGCGCTGTCCGAACGATCTCGCGATCGTCCACCTGGGCTCGGCCCACGATGGTCAAAGGCACCGGCCTGTCCAGATGCGTCAGTTGCGTACGGATGGCCATCCGCACCATCTCCTGTCCATCCCGCAGCGTTGCGGTGGACCCGAAAATGCCCTTCGGAGGATTTCGCAGACGGACATGGATATCGCCATCGAAGCCATCCCGACGAATGGCGTAAATGCTGATGCCACGGGTTCCCTTGCTGGGTATTCCCAAGCTGGGAGGTACCACCCGTAATTCGAAATCGGGTTGCGGCTCGCTGATCCGCAACCGGTACCCATATTCGTCGCCACCTTGGTGCGTCGTATCGCCGATGTGGACGAAGTAGTTCCCATCGGATGGCAGTTCCACGAGGATATAGGAATCCGCGTGGTGGGTGTTCAGCCCCGTCCCCGGGTCTTCGTAGTCGTCGTTCAACGCCAGCAGATT
>SKVE01000256.1 GCA_007129635.1 Planctomycetaceae bacterium | reverse complement strand
TTCACGGAGCAGAACCGCCGTTGCCGGTCTTTACGGACGTGACGGAGCAAGCGGGCTTGGACTTTAAGCACGGTTTTGGTGATGACAATTTGAGTAACATCGTGGAAGGCACGGGCTCGGGCGCCGTGTTCTTCGACTATGATGGCGATGGCTGGCTGGACATTTACCTGCCCAACGGGGCCTGGCATCCGGACGTCAGTGATAATCGCGGGCGGCGATATCGAGGCCAGTTAAAGAACCGGCTGTACCGCAACAACCGCGATGGGACGTTCACCGAAGTGACGGAGGAAGCGGGTGTCGGAGACATGGGTTTCAGCTTCGGCGCGTCGGCGGCCGATTTCGATGGCGACGGGCACGTGGATCTGTACGTGCTGAACTACGGCCCGAACGTGCTGTACCGCAACAATGGCGACGGGACCTTTACCGACGTGTCGCGGAAGTCGGGGCTGGACAATGCCAACTGGAGCCTGGCGGCACCGTGGTTCGACTTCGACGGCGACGGTCGCCTGGATGTGTATGTGGTGAATTATTTGGAATACGATGCGGGCAAGTTCCGCTCGTTCTATGCGGCTGCCGGGTATCCGGGACCGCTCAGCTACAGCGGCCAGCCCGACGCATTGTACCGCAACAACGGCGACGGGACGTTCACCGAGGTGACCAAGGAGGCGGGTGTTTTCAACCCGAACGGACGCGGGATGAGTGTGGCGGTCGGTGACTTGAACAACAACGGCCTGCTGGACATCTACGTGGCCAACGATGCGATGGAAAACTATCTGTATCGCAACCAAGGCGACGGCACCTTTGTCGAAGAGGCATTGTTCCTGGGCCTGGCGTTCGGCGAAGGCGGTCAAGGCGTTTCGTCGATGGGGCCGGTGTTTGGCGATGTCAACCGCAACGGGCGGCTGGATGTTTTCATTCCCGATATGAGTTACGGTTGCTTGATGATGAACCGGGGTGAATTCTTCCAGGATCGCACGGCGCAGGCACGGATCGCGGTGATCTGCGGCCAATATACCGGCTGGGGCGGCCTGCTGTTCGATTACGACAACGATGGCTACCTGGATTTGTTCGTCGCCAACGGAAACGCGCATTTCGAATACCCCCAGCACGATGTACTGTTGCGCAATGATGGGACAGGTAACTTTGTCGATGTGGCCTCGCAATCAGGCGATTATTTTCGTCAGCGGTATGTGGGCCGTGGTGCCGCCTATGCCGACTTTGACAATGATGGGGATCTGGATCTGCTGATCGCCAACTTGAACGATCGACCGCGACTGCTGCGAAACGACGGCGGGAACCGTCGGAACTGGATCAAGGTGATCGCCAAGCTGCCCAACGGGCGATCCGATGCGATCGGAGCGCGGATCACGGTCCGAGCGGGCGATCTGGTTCAGATCCACGATCTGATTCCCACCACCGGTTATCTGTCCCAGGTCGATCCGCGTCCGCACTTTGGTCTGGGCGATGCTCAGCAAGTGGATTCCATCGAGATCCGCTGGCCGGACCAGACCAGAACAACGTTGAACGATATCGAACCGAATCAGATTTTGACCGTGATCCAAGAGGCTTCAGAGGAAGACACGCCATGAACCGCATGGTCATTCGCTACGCATCGGCCGCCTGTTTCGCTTGGCTGTTGTGCGTCGGCCTGGTTGCGCCCGGTACGGCCCAGGCCCCTTACGCCAGCCAACCGTATTACGTGGGCAACCAGGAGTGTGCCCAATGCCATCAAGGCGCGGGCATGGGGTATCAGCAGAGTCTGTGGTGGTTGTCGAAGCACGCCAAGGCCTACGCGTCGCTGGCAATGCCCGAATCGAAAGAGATCGCTCGGCTGAGCGGCATCCCGGTGGAACCGCAGCAATCGCCGGTCTGCCTGGGATGCCATTCGACCAGTGCCGAGTCGGAGGATTGGGAGCGGGAAGACGGTTTCCGTTTGCAGCACGGCGTGCAGTGCGAAAAATGCCACGGGGCGGGCAGCGAGTACATGGACGAGTCGGTGATGCGGAGCCGCGAAGCATCGTTGGCCGCCGGGCTGATCATCCCCACCAAGGACGATTGCATGGTGTGCCATATCGAGAAAGGCTCGCACGACGCCGTGCTGGGGCCTTCGAATTTCGACGTCGACAAAGCCTGGGAAGAAATCGCCCATCCGACGCCACGGCGCTGGAGCTACTCGAAGCCGCCGGAATTACCAACCGGCGATCCCGACCTGCCGCAGATCACTGGATCGCATGCGTGTGGCGAGTGCCATGCGGGGCCGGAAAGCGGGTATCAGTACAGCTTGTGGCTGGACAGCGCTCATGCCAACGCCTATGCCACATTGGCGACGCCCCGCGCGCGGGAGATCGCTCGCCAGGCCGGGATCGAAACCGACCCGATGGTCACCACCGACTGCCTGAAATGCCATACCACCGCCCACTACGATGCGGCGGGCGGTGCCCAGGCAAGCTACCAATGGTTCGAGGGTGTGGGGTGCGAGGCCTGTCATGGCGCCGGCAACGATTACTCGCCGGAACACATCATGCGCGATTCACGCCTGGCCAGCCTGGCCGGACTGAAGCCCGTCACCCACGACACCTGCCTGTCCTGCCACGAGAACGCTCATGGGAAACCGTTCGATGTCGAAGAAGCATGGCAGCAGATCTTGCATCCTACCAAGCTGCCTCCACGTGCAGAGGAACACCAATACAAAACGCCGCAGAATCTGGCTTTTCATCCGAGCGGCCGTGAGTTGTACGTCGCATGCGAAGCGGCCAACGCAGTGGCGGTCGTGGATGTCGCCAGCCGATCCAAGGTGGCGGAGATCCCCGTGGGAGGCCAACCGAACGACGTGACGTTCCATCCGGAAGGCAACTGGGCCTACGTCAGCAACCGGCTGGACGATACCGTGTCGGTGATCGATGTGGCAGCCCGCGAGGTCGTGGCCACGATCCCGGTCGGCAACGAGCCGCAGGGCTTGCTGACCGACCGCGAGGGAAAACTGCTCTACGTGCTGAACTCGTCCATCGACAGCATTTCCGTGATCAACACCCGATCGCTCAGGGAGGTCAAGCGTTTGGAAGCCAGCCGCAACCCTTGGGCTCTGGCGCTGTCGCCCGATGGCTCGCAGATCCTGGTCGCCAATGCACTGTCCCGTATCATGCCTTTCCGCGAGCCGCCCCTGTCCGAAGTGACGGTGATCGATACGGAACGTGCGGTGATCGAGTACCGTCGCGAGGTGCCCGGCGCGAATCTGATGATCGGCGTCGATTGGCATCCCAGCGGCGAGTATGGCTTGGCTACCTTGAACCGTACCAAGAACATGGTCCCCATGACTCGCTTGCTGCAAGGTTGGACGATCACCAACGGACTGGCCGTGGTATGGCGTGACGGCCGAGTCGATCAGGTGCTGTTGGACGAACCGACGATGGCTTTCCCGGACCCCACCAGTGTCGCGATCACGCACGATGGAAATTTCGCCTTGGTGACCAGTTCCGGATCCAATCGCATCGCGGTGGTGGATTTGCAGAAACTGATCGCGATGCTCCAGCAGGCGACGGAAGACCAGCGTCAGCGGATTATCCCCAATCACCTGGGCAAGGCCACCGAGTTTGTCGTCAAGCACTTGGAAACTCGCGACAGCCCGCGCGGCATCCGGATCGCACCGGACGGGCGTACGGCCTGGGTCGCCGATGCCTTGGACGATTCGTTGGGCGTCATCGATCTGGAGCAGATGGAGATCGTCGGTCGTGTTGACTTGGAGGGACCCCAGGAGATCACCAAGGCCCGCTTCGGAGAGCGTCTGTTCCATAGCGGAAACAACACGTTTCAACGCCAGTTTTCCTGTAAGAGCTGTCATCCCAACGGCCATATCGACGGTTTGACTTACGATATCGAAGCCGATGGCATCGGCTTTAATCCGGTCGACAACCGGACGCTTCGAGGTATCTTGGATACGGCACCGTTCAAGTGGGTAGGAAGCAACCCCAGCCTGTCCCGCCAGTGCGGCGCTCGGCTGGCCGTGTTCTTCACCCGCATCCAGCCCTTCAATCCCGAAGAACTGGCTGCGGTCGACCATTTTGTTTGCACGATCCCGCGTCCGCCCAACCGGTACCGCCCGCTGTGGGCCCCGCTGACCGAAGCCCAGCGGCGAGGCAAGCTCTTGTTTGAACGGACGTATACCAACGATGGACAGCGCATCCCGGAACTGGGCCGGTGCATCACGTGTCATCCGCCACCGATGTATACGGATCGCCAATTGCACGATGTGGGCACGAAAATGTGGCTGGACACCGATGGTGTATTCGACACGCCGCATTTGAACAACATCTACGATTCGGCGCCGTACCTGCACAACGGGATGGCCGAGACCCTGGAAGAGATTTGGACCAAGTATAATGACGAGGACAAACACGGGGTGACCAACGACATGACCAAGGACCAGTTGAACGATCTGATCGAATATCTCAAAACCCTTTGATACGAGCACAATCATGAACCGACGAAAACTTGATTCATCCTGGTGGCTGGCCACAACCACAGCCGGTTTGCTGACGGCCGTCGTTTTCACGACGATCGGCTGGTTGCAAGCCGTCGGTGCCGAGGAAGCCACGCCCGTCGTCGCGGGCACAGAATCTGCCGTGTCCACCCTGGGAACCGCGGAACCCATCTCGGGGCCAGTGGCGGACGAGATCACCGATCAACATCTGCCGTTCGTCTACACGGACTGGCAGCACTTCACGACTTCCGACGGGCTGCCGAGCGATCACATCTTTGCCATCAAGGCGGACGGCAATCGCGTCTGGGTGGGCACCGAAGACGGACTGGCCTGCTACGACAAGCGAACGGGGAAGTTTCAGACTTGGAAAGAAGAGGACGGGTTGCCCTGGCCCGTCGTTTCCGCACTGGATGTTGACAAGAAAACGGGCGATCTGTGGATCGGTCTGTTCGGTGGCGGATTGGCTCGTTATAGCGCAGGCCGCTTCGATCACTTCAACCAACTGAACAGCGGCCTGGTCAACGATGTAGTCTACGGTGTGGCGATGGAAAACGATCACATCTGGGCCGCGACCACTGCCGGCGCCAGCCGGTACAATATCGTCAGCAAGAACTGGAAAATCTTCACCGAAAAAAATGCCCCGATGGAAGAGATCTGGAACTACGGCGTCTCGTACAATGACGGGATGGTTTACTTGGGCGTTTGGGGCAGCGGCGTGCTTGAGTTCGATGTGGCCACCCAGCGCTGGAATGTCTACCTGGACCCCGACGGCGAGATGGAGATCAATCTGAACCGCGACGACGGGATCGTGCACGTGATCACGACCGGCACCAGCTACGTCGACAAGATCCTGTGGATATCAACCTATTTCGGAATGAGCCGCTACGACGGGCGGAATTGGCGCGGCTATTATGCGCATGAAACCGGACTGCCCAGCGATTTCGCCAACGCGGTGAAAGGCCGTAGCGCCAACGAGGCTTGGTACGCGACGGATCGAGGCATCGGGGCGGTCGTCGATTTTCCTACCGATACCTGGGTGACCTATACGATGGATCCTCGTACAAAACGAGGCCAAGCCGTGATTCAACGCGGCGAACAAGTCCTGAAGACACTGGACCTGGAGCGATGCCTGCCCCATAATTTCGCATTGTGGGTTGAATTCGATGGCGACGACGTTTGGGTCGGTACCTCGAAAGGTTTGGCCCGTGGGCGGGGCACAGGGTACTATCCGCGATTAAAGGAGGGAACACCGTGAAAATCAGACATTTTCGGATGATAAGCGTGATTCTCGTATTGGCGCTGTTGGGCCACGGGACAGGGTTGCAGGCCGATCCACCGGAGGTTCCCGACCAGGTACCGGTGTCGCCCGAGATGCGTGAGGTGCTGCGCGAAATCCATTCCGCGGGCGCCTACGATGTCCCGAACTTGCCCTTAATCGAAGACAAAGTCTACGCGGATACGAGCCCCGATCTGGTACCCTTCCGCCACGTCCAGCCGTACATGCATTTCTTCCTGACGCAGATGGAATACGCGGGGCCGGGCCGAGCGAAAGAGGAACCCGAACACGTGGACACGGTCAAGATCGGCTTCCTGGGGCCGATCGAGCCGACCGTCTCGGTCGCGACCGGCGGTGGAAGTCACG
>SKVE01000022.1 GCA_007129635.1 Planctomycetaceae bacterium | reverse complement strand
TGAGCGATCTGTACGATTCGGGCTGGCTGGCGATCCTGCGAGACCCGCAGGGGAATCGGATCGAGTCGTTACCCATTCATCGCACCAACCGCTTCATGCGCGGTGTCTGGCTGCCCGCCGGGCAGCACCACGTTAGTTTCTTGTATCGTCCGCGCGACTTCTATGCGGGCGCCGCCATCAGCGTATTGGCTTGGTTGGGAGCAGGCTTTGTTTGGTGCTGGCGGTTGCGACGCGCTGGACCATCCGGGCCAGCCGAATCGGCCCTTCATAACAAACGCTGCATCTGCTGAAACTCCTGCTGGTCCTTGAATCGGACGTAGTGCAGCTTAGGAGCCCGTTGACGGAGCAGTTCGATGCCGCGGCAGGGGTCGGTTCGAGCGATCACCACCAGCGGCCGATCGGCATCGGCCGGGCGGTTGGCCGGGGCCGCCAAGGCTGCCGGGTCGTGCCCATCGACTTCGTGGACCTCCGCCCCAAATGCCCGCAACCGGTCTCCCAGCGGATCGATAGTCATCACGTCGTTCATCGCTCCGTCGCACTGCTGGCCGTTTTTGTCCACGTACACGCCCAAGTTCCCCAAACGATAGTGAGACAACGCCTGGAACGCCTCCCAAGTCTGCCCCTCCTGGAACTCGCCGTCCGACATGAATACCCAGACTCGCCCCGTATCGCCGCGCAAACGACGAGCCAACGCGATGCCGCCCGCCTGGCTGATCGCCTGGCCCAACGAGCCCGCGGTGACCTCGTGTCCCGGCGAATGCTCCGCCCCGATCAACTCGACCGTACTGCCGTCCTGGTTGAAATGCTCCAACGCGTTTTCGGCCAACCGCCCGACCTCGATCAGCACCGAATACAAGACCAACGCGTAGTGGACAGGCGAAAAAATAAAACGGTCCAATTCCGGCGACTTCGGCCCATTGTACGATGCGCCGGTAAAGCTGGCCGGATTGTCAGAACCGGGAACGCCCGGAAAGGGCGGCGGGACCAGCGGGCCCTGGCTGGGCCCCAGGTTCATCACGCGCAGATACAACGTCGCAAGGACCTCCGCCGCGGAACAAGCCTGGCTCAGGTAACCCCCGTTGTGCCGCAACGTGTGGTCCAGAACTCGCCGACGGATCGCATCGGCAACCTGTTGAACTCGATCCTGCCAATCTTCGCTGGACTTGTCATCAAACGATCTGATCATGAAAGCATTCTCCCAGCCAGACCATACGCGGGCCTTCTCAGGCGATCAAGCCCCCATGACCCGCTCGCCAGCAGGCAAAAAGCCAAGCGGAACGCTCTTGCTTCTCAAACGATGGCTTCGAAGATACAATGAAGTCAAATCGAATCCTTCATGGCTCCATGACCAGAAAGTCGCCCGTCATGCGTTCTGCTGTTATCCGGATCGTTCCGCCGATGATCGTCCTGGTCGCCTTGGGTCAGGCGATCGCCGAAGATGGTGCGATCGACTTCAATCGCGACATTCGCCCTATTTTGTCCAATCGGTGCCTTACCTGTCACGGTCCTGATGAATCGCACCGGACGGGTGGTCTGCGTCTGGATCTGCGAGACGACGCCATCGGCCCTGCCGATTCTGGCGAACGAGCGATCGTGCCCGGTTCGCCCGAGCAGAGCGAGTTGCTTGCCCGCGTTTCGACGGACCATTCGTTCATGAGGATGCCGCCGCCCGAGACGGGACCGGGCTTGACCGAGGCAGAAACACGTTTACTCCACGACTGGATCGAACAAGGTGCTCCTTACGCCCGGCACTGGTCCTACGTCAAGCCGCAACGACCTGCGGTGCCGGATCTGGATGTCATGCTGGCGAACGTCGATCGAACGGACGTCCGGCGTTTGAAAGACTGGCCTCACAATCCTATCGACCATTTTGTCCTCGAACAATGGTTACCACGTTCCTTGGCGCCGATGCCCGAGGCCGACCGCTACGCTTTGATCCGGCGAGTCGCGTTGGATTTGACGGGGTTGCCGCCCGCTTTGGACGAAGTGGAACGATTTGTGAACGATGCGGAACCGGACGCCTACGAGCGTTTGGTAGACCGATTGTTGGACGAACCCAGCTATGGGGAGCATTGGGCCAAGCTGTGGCTGGATCTGGCTCGGTACGCCGATTCGGCCGGCTATGCGGACGATCCGCCGCGAACCATCTGGGCCTATCGTGACTGGGTGATCCGGGCGTTGAACGACAACATGCCCTTCGACCAGTTCACGATCGAACAATTGGCGGGCGATCTGTTGCCTGAACCGTCCGAGGACCAGTTGATCGCGACCGCGTTCCATCGCAACACGATGACCAACAACGAAGGCGGCACGGACGACGAGGAGTTTCGCAACGCGGCGGTCGTCGATCGGGTGAATACGACGATGGCCGTCTGGATGGGCACCACGATCGACTGTGCCCAGTGCCATACGCACAAATACGATCCGATCACCCAGGACGAGTACTTCCAGTTATTTGCGATCTTTAACCAGACCGCAGACGCCGACCGCCGCGACGAAAGCCCCGTGTTGCCTTTGGCTGAGCGAATTGAGAACCAGGAGGAATCGCAGCCGGCCACTTCGGTGCCGATCATGCGCGAGTTGCCCGAAGATCAACGACGTCGGACGTTCGTGCAATTGGGCGGCAACTTTTTGGAATTGGGGAACGAGGTCACTGCGGGGATCCCGTCCGCCTTCCACCCGCCGCCGGAAGACCCGCCACTGAACCGATTGAGCTTGGCTCACTGGCTGATCGATCCGCAGAATCCATTGACCGCTCGCGTGGTGGCCAACCGGTACTGGGAGTCGCTGTTTGGCAGGGGAATCGTCGTTACCAGCGAGGAATTCGGCTCGCAGGGCGATCTGCCGACCCATCCGGAACTGTTGGACTGGCTGGCGACCGAATTGGTCCGATCGGGTTGGGATCGAAAGGCCTTCCTGCGATTGCTGGTCACGTCGGCCACGTACCGGCAGTCGTCGCAAGTCACCGAGCAGCGGTTGCAGCTTGATCCCGAAAACCAATGGTTCTCTCGAGGACCGCGGTTCCGCATGTCGGCCGAGATGGTTCGCGACCAGGCCTTGTTCGTCGCCGGATTGCTCAGCCCAAAAATGTACGGGCCTCCGGTCAACCCGCCGCAACCCGCGTTGGGTCTGAGCGCCGCGTTCGGCGGCGGGATCGATTGGAAGACCAGCACGGGAGAGGACCGCTACCGTCGCGGACTGTATACCTCCTGGAGACGATCGAACCCCTATCCATCGATGGTCGCGTTCGACGCGCCCAGTCGCGAGATCTGCACGGTTCGTCGCAATCGAACCAACACGCCACTGCAAGCCCTGGTGACGCTGAACGATCCTGTCTACATCGAAGCCGCACAAGCGCTGGCTCGACGCATGACCGCTGCCGAGTCCACCGAGGCCCAGCGGGTAACCTATGGATTCCGCTTATGCCTGGCTCGTCCACCGAGCGATCAGGAACGGCAGCAGTTGCTCGATTTGCATGGACGAGCTCGGCAGGCATTTCAGGAAGATCGGGATGCTGCGGAAAAGCTGGCGACGATTCCGCTCGGACCGGTGGCGGAAGATGCTGACGTGATCGACCTGGCAGCCTGGACCGTGGTTGCCAATGTGTTGTTGAACCTGGACGAAATGCTTATGAAACGCTAGAAAGTCCGATCGTGAAGATCTACTCCGTCGAAAAACCCGATCTGCCTCCTTGGGAAATGCCTGATCGGTTCCGAACCCAAATCGTCTACTTCATGACGCTGCCGGGCACCGATGAAGTGCCTCAGTTGCCGCCTGGCGACTACTGGATTCGCTTGGAGGATGCCAGACGCTGGCTGGACGAGTTGGTCGTCCAAGTCGTTTCGCCGCTGGATGCCGAAGTAAAAGCGGAAATCGAATTATCCGACGAGCAAGAAGGTTGGCTGCAATGGCTGGTCGACCACCAGATCCAGCACCTGCGAACCATATGATCAGGCCTGGGACAAGAAAAACCACAGCACGACGTTCCTTCGTCATACTGTGGTGTCGATTTGAAGCGGAGCCCACCCCAGGTGCCACCGCCCCGCCCGGTCATGTTCCCATCATGGTCGACCGGTGATGTCTGTCAACATCGTAGAAGTCGTATCGGTAAAACCGAGGATGACACTTCAGTCGGTTTTGCGGGAATCCCTCGAACGATTGCGGCTTTCGACAACGACCGGTATGATGAAAGAATGGAATTCCAGAGGCGAACATCGTTTTCACGAAGGGCTTCACCATGTCCTGGCTGCTGATTTTGGCCGTCGTTTCGCTCGGCCAGCTACCCTATTCTGCAGAGGGTGACACGCGAGATTCTGCAAGTCAGACCCCCCGACGTCTGGCCGATATCGATCGTTCGATGCGCGAAGCGATCCGCGCCGACGCCGCCGCTGAAACGGATATCGAGCGGCTGGAAGCAGTACGCCAAATGGCGGAAATCTACCTCGAAATCCTGGCCGATCCGCGAATGGCTACCAGTGATACGCTCAAATCGAATCGCGCACGGCTGTGGAGCCGCATGACTCGGATCAAGCGGGACACGCAGCGGCGCTTGCAGCGTGAGCAAAGACAAGCAGCACAGCACTCGAAAAACGAATCCCCGATGGTCGAACTGGCCACCCGCAGTCTCTCCGACCAGATCACCCTGATGACCTACTCGACAGGCGGTCCATCCTACGTATTTCAGGAGAGCGGCGTAGCGATGGGAGGAGGGGCCGTTCAGGACCATGCCCAGGAGTTGATCGACTTGATTCAACGAACCATTCGCCCCGACTTCTGGGATGCGGCTGGGGGGCCCGGCAGCATGTTCTACTACCGTCCGTTAATGGCGTTGGTGGTTTCGGCCACCTCAGAGGTACATGATAACGTGGGTGGGTTGCTGAAGGCCTTGCGACGCGCGGGCCAATAGTCAGCGGGCCAACAGTCAACTGAGGGAAGTCGATCGCGGCGGCGGCTGTTTTCGCGAGCCGGTATGGGTCAAAGGCTTCCGCGTCGAGTAGGTTCCGCCAATTTCGTGCCAATGTGACACTGCTTCTTCGCCCAGTTTCCAGCAGAAATAGACGTGACGGCCCTCCAAAACACCAGGAAAGTCCACAAGGCCGTCCGTCGCACTTTTGGGTTCCACGCCGAGCTGCTGCAATTCTTCCACGTATTCGCGAATCCGAACAGCATCTCGCTCTAGATCGTCTTTCATCTGAACCAGTTCGTCGTCGTACGGGTTACCCGGCGACAGCTTCCGACCGGCCAGCAAGGCCTGCAAGCGATCGCGACGATCTACCAAATCTGTCGCCACATCAACCATATCACGAGTAATCGCACGGACGAGGGGCAACGTCGCATTCGCCTCGCAAATCGTGAACAGTCTCGGAGGACTGGATACGTCAGCAGTCATGGTGAATTCAACCGAAATCCAAGGTGTCGAGCCCGTCTGGTGGAAAGAATCTAACAAATCCACCGAACTAGTCTATTATAGATGCGTCGTCATCGCCCACAAGCTGGCACGGCCAGTCGTCAAGGTATGAAATCGCGACTTTTTACGAACATGCCGTTCGTATTAGCCGTAGCGATAATACCTAGAAGTCGTGTAGAAATCTGCAGAAAATGGACCTGTCAGCTTCTTGTTTGCCTTGACTATTGACCAAAGGCACCTAAATTGGAAACAGGAGAAAAGTACAGTTTCAAGGGAGATGATTAACGCGAAAGGCTTTGGGCAACGAGTTGGGGTTGCCAAAAAATGAAGCATGCCTAGTCTTCTGGATGGGGAGGGCACCACTTCAAAGGAATGGCTTTATGTTGGTATTATCGAGGAAAAAGAACGAAAGCATTGTCATCAATAACGACATCACGATCGTGGTGGTAGAGATACGTGGTGACAAGGTGCGTCTGGGCGTCGAGGCACCCAAGGAGGTTCCCGTGCATCGGCGTGAAGTTTACGATGCGATTAAGCGCAGCGAAACGATGCCCGGTGATGCGTTGTGCCGCGCGTCGGAGGAATCGGTTGCCGATTAACCGATCTCGACCTTGGGCCTGGCAGATTCGACGCCGACTGGCCATTTGTTCCCGAGCCACTCCTTTCCTCCCGATCGTTGTGATTTTCGGTTCTGCTGAGCACAATCTCCCGGCAAT
>SKVE01000250.1 GCA_007129635.1 Planctomycetaceae bacterium | reverse complement strand
GATTCCCGCCTGTTCATACTGGATCGTGGGCAGTGTGTGGTTGGTGACCGTCACGTCGATGGCAAATTTTCCCTGCTGGCGATCCGGTGCGGTACGCACCAGTGCGTTGCGGACGGTGGCCGCATTGCCGGGCTGGACGCGGATTTCCAAGCCTTCGTCTTTCGAACGCCAGGCGTCCGGATCCTCGCGGAGCCACGACCAGCCATCGTCCATCTTTTCGGCCAGGGCATCTTCGAAAACAACCTCCGCCTCAGCGGCCGCGGACGTCCACGGAAACAGCATCAGGGCCACCAGCGCCAACATCGTGCATCTCATGATTCAGACTCCTAGGGCAGATGAAAATCAAAGGGCAAACTCCAGTCAACCAGATATCAGTGTATCGTCTTGTCCGCCCGAATAACATCGGACGCGGAACGTCTGTTTCAGAACGGTGACACCAGCATCTCGAACATCAGGGCGAACGCGTTGTAGACCCCGTGAATCACGATCGCCGTCATCCAGAACGGATAACCCAGCTCGACACGTGGCGGTCGATGATGTTGCCAGACGTCCTTCCAGACGTGAACCACGCCCCAGGCAGCGATCAGGCTGCATCCGACATGCAGGGCCGTACACACCGTCCAGCGCCAATAGATCAGCTCGGCCGACGGCTCGCGCACGTAGACGTGCAGATACAGCAGGTTTTCGATGACGGCAAACACGGCACCGCCCACTGCACAGCAGACGATGATCTGCCACGCACTGCGAAATGCAAAAGGCCATTTTTCGACGGTCACCAGCGCCGCCATGATCTTGCCCATCTCTTCCACCAACGGCCCGAAGACCGTCAGTGCCAGGACACTGAACCATGTCTGACCGGCTCCCCAAAACGCGCTGAGCAACGCTAAGGGTCCGGCGGCCAACATCAGTCCCAAAGTGACAAGCCAACTGCGTCCCCAGCCGTACCGGGCTCGGCCTTCGACCAACCATCGAGCGTACGGCGCATCCGCCCCTGAACCCGCCGCAGCGTTCTGTACCGCCATCGCCGGCTCGTTCCAAACCGAATCCAGCGGCGACTCGCTACGGATAACGTCCGCCGGTTCTATGGGTGGTTGCGATGGCGGAGGGACCGGCCCAGCGGTCGCCCGCATATGCGGTTCGTCGAAGACCGAATCATGGACGCGACGGCGAGACATGCGAATCGAAAGCTCCTCGAACGTCAGCTCTTCGGATGGGAACTCTCGGTCGCGACATAATAGGCCGTCCCCGACGCCAACACGCTGATATCGGCCGCCTTGCGCCGCGCAAGAGCCGACCCGCTGATATCCGCGAAATCGATCCGTAAATTGGCCAGCGCGTTATAACCCATCGCGTCGGTCTGTTCCAGTAATCGCATGACGACCTCGCGTCGCGCGCGATCCA
Source organism: Planctomycetaceae bacterium (assembly GCA_007129635.1). GTDB lineage: Bacteria > Planctomycetota > Planctomycetia > Pirellulales > Pirellulaceae > SKKK01. The sequence goes on along the minus strand of SKVE01000250.1, from coordinate 4,724 downwards.
ACACCATCTGATAGCTGCGAACCTGGCCGCCGAACAGGCTCTTCCACTGGCCTAGAAATCCACGGAAGTGGTCGACTCCCAGCGTGACTTCGCTGGTGATCATCACCGGCGGTTGGGGGCCCGCGACCGCATCTTGCAGGCGGCCCGTATTGTGGACCAGGATACGAGCCACCGCCAATTCGCGTTGTGCAAGATCTGCCTCATGCCGATTGCTGATCCACACGCCCATCGCCCAGGCAAACGCCAGCATGAACAAAGGAAGACCGACGACAAACAGTCCGAAGACAAGATCCATATCCATCATCACGGATTCCTTCTTTGTGCCGCAGGAAGAACAGCGGTCTAAGAAACCATCGACGCCTGGACGATCGGTTCGATCTTGACGGCGGTCCCGTACACATACAACTCCGCCGCCCCTTGCGTGACGGCACTGGTGCTGAAACGGACATTGACGATCGCATCGGCCTGCAGTTCTTGAGCCTGGCTCAACATCCGCTCGATGGCCGTCCGGCGCGACTCGGTCAACAGCTCGGTGTAGCCCTTCAGCTCGCCCCCAACAATGTTTTTGAGACTGGCGGCGATATCTCGCCCCATATGCTTGGCGCGTACGACATTGCCCTGGACGATCCCCAAGACACTGGTGACATGATAGCCGGGAATGGTTTCCGTATTCACCACGATCATAAGGCTCTCTTTCCAAAAAAAAGCATCGAGACAGCAACACGAAACCGAAAGCCGAACCCCCCCATAAAGACGTGCCCAGGACGAGAGGCGGGATTCACAGGGTCCGAAGTGGACTTGAAGCTATCGATCGGCGAGGCCTTTGTCAACGGTCGCGGTGATAGCGGCGATTGAAAACTTCCGCATCGAACGGATCGCGAGCCACGGCATGACGCGGGGACTCGCCCGTCGGCTCGCCAGAACCGAAACGCTGTGCGGGGGCCGATGCCTGCGCAGGGGTGGTATCGGTCAGGCGTCTGGGTCGGTCGGGGGAATCCTCAGGCAGATCGACCGGCTGCAGATAACTGGCCTGCAACAGACCCGTCGCTGGTGCGAGGTGTGGTTCGGAGACCAGTTCGTGCACCGGCGCCGACTGCACCACGGTGGCCGAACGAACCCAAGCGGCCAGTAACTCAAACTGTTGCTGTTCCCGAGGCCCGAAGACTGCCGTATCCAGTCCGCCATGAGCGCAGGACGGAACCTTCAGGAGAGGGCTGGATTCCGGGTGCTCCAGATCGACCCATTGCATGACGGCGTGCAGATTGCGCAGCGTAAAACGCCGGGTCAGGCTTCTGCTGAGCGCCGGACGCACCAGACGAAAATCGGACGCACCACCGCTGCCGTGACAGGAGTTCCCGCCACACTGGTTTAACAACAGCGGCTGGATCTGCGAGGTGAATTCCGCCACCGAACCGGGTGGCAGGCTCCGTGTGGTCTTCTCCAAATCCGCCATGGGGATCAAGGACGACGGCGAGCCATCCTGCGTTTCGTGGGATTCGGGAGATGCGACAGCCAAGTGAAGACGACGTTGCAGACCAGCCAGTCGCGGGTGTCGGGGTTGCAATGCGATCGCAGTCAGCAATTGATCTGCCGCTCGAGCATGAAGCTTCTGTTGCAGGCACCAGTCGGCCAGATTCAGGTGGCCCGTGACATCGTTGCTGGCCAAGCTTGACCGTTTACGCAGGTAGACTTCGTCCAAGTCGATACAATGCATCTCCACATCACGGACCGGCACTCGCACTTCGGAACTGTCGCCCATCAAAACGACGTAGCGATCACCTGCAGGAACGACCTGTCCCACCAGGACCCCCCCATTACGCAAAACCAGCACGGTGGTACGCGGCGCACGCTCCGACTCGGCCGCGTCCGCAACAAGCGGTACCAGCACCAGAAGGACCAGCAATTGGCAGAGCAGGTTTCGAGACATAGGGCGGCAACCGTAGCGAATCCCCTTGGGAACGTCAACATCAATCACCAAGGATTCGAGGCCTGGAGGCATCGAGGCTGGGACGCAGAGGGGGGGTAAGCGGCACGTTTCGAGCCTGTTGTTTCTCGCAAGATCGAATCGATCCAGATAGCCCGATGGAGAAACCTACGAAACGTTACGCAAGGGGCATCAAGAGGCAGCGGATGTAGCGAAGAACGTAACGATCCGCCCAGGGGCTTAACTCCGATGCAGATCAAGAAAAGAAAAGGCGGGGCTTTGACGCGCCAGACACACGTTGGCAAGCTGAACGGTCAGGGGCAAGGCAAACCATTCCGCGAACAGGCGTCAAAGACCCCGCCAGCCAGATCGATCTCGAATCTTCACAAAAACATCGATCCCATCACCCCTGTCTAGCATACGGTGCGCCAAAACAATCTTCCTCCCGAGAAGATCGGGCCGGTTGTCGGCGCAAATCATTCTGAAATAATAACTTACAGCCGTTCACTCTGCCGTTCATCCGCCCGGTTGTCTTCTAACGATTCCATCGAGACTGCGGTTTGCGTGGTTTCGCCGTATCGTTTTAGCACAGCGAAAGACGCGAGGCGTATTGTTTCGCATCACTTGCCGGTTTTGATGGCGAATGTCCTGTATCAAACCAAGCGGCAACAAACTCCGTAACTACCTCAGGGGGATGATCGGACCGTGGTGGGCGAGTAGAATGAGGGCTGTTCGATCGACGGAATTGACATTTGATGGCAACCAGCGACGGTAACGAAAACCATGATCCATCCGTTTGAAAATCCGACATTTCTTGCACCAGCCAGGTCGAGCGGGCTGCAGGTACCAAACTATGGCCCCCCGGTCCTGTTGGCAGCGGTCTTTCGCAAAGCGATGTTGCTGGCGGGATCGACGCTGCTGGTCACCATGATGTTGGCTGGTTGCGATTCGCGACCACCGTCGGGATCTGGTCGTTTGGCAACGCCCATCACCTCGTCGCAACGCAGTTCGATCGACACGGCCATGGACTACTTAAGCCGCCTAGAGGATTTCGAGCCTCAACAGGGGATGATGCAGGTTGCTTATCAATTGAACCGGTGGCTCGAATCCGCCTCGGATTCCGACATGTGGGAGCCCAGTCCGTTGCTGGAGGATCTGCCATCAACGCTACGAGATCTGCCCCCGTTGTCTCGGTTGGACAAGCGCGAGATCACCTTGGACGACGTGTTGTACTTGCGCGAGGCCTCGTGGATGCAGAGCATTTCGCAGTGGGTCAGCGAATGGGAAGATCCGATCGAAAACAATGATTGGCTGGATGCTTTGGAACAATCGCGTGGGGAACCGCATGCCCACGAGGTGGGTCTGGCCATACATCTATTTGATTGGACCGTCCAGAATATCCAACTGAATCCGCTGCTGGATTTCCCCAAGTCCGAAGGTGCCCCGCCGGGGATCGACCCCGTTTACTGGCCGCTGTATCAGGCCCAACCCGGCCCCGGCTATCGGACTTGGCCTTGGCAAACGTTACTGTTCGGACGCGGGGATGCTTGGCAGCGAGCTCGCGTCTTCGCCGGACTGGCTCGGCAACAGGAAATCGATGTCGTCGTGTTGGCGGTGGCAGCATCCGATCCGTCCGATCGGCCCCGGCCCTGGTTGACTGCAGCGTTGATCGACGACGAACTGTATCTATTCGACCCCCAGTTGGGGTTGCCGATCCCAGGACCCGAGACAGGCTCGATTGCAACGCTCGATCAAGTGCGGCAGAATCCGGCGCTGCTTCGAAACCTGGATGTACGGTTTCCTGACAGGGCACTGGTCTACCCGATCCAGGCAGAGGAACTGGATCGGTTAGTCGTTCTGTTGGATGCTGGTCCCGAAGCATTTTCGTATCGAATGCATCGCATCGAGTCCCAGCCCACCAGCAGTCCGCCTTTGGTCCTGGCCATTCAGCCCCAGCGGCTGATTTCGCGATTGGCGGAAAGCGATCTGCAGCAGGTTCGATTATGGGAGACTCCGCTGGAAACGTGGATTTATCGCAACACGGTGACGCGTCGAGCGGAGGAAGATCCCGAGCTGATGAGATATCTTTTGCTGGAGGAGTGGATCTTCGAAAACGACATGCCGCTGGCCCGAGGTCGCCAGTTGCATTTGCGAGGCCGTTTCGACCAGGAAAACGGTCGGGACGGTGCGAAGGCGCAATACCTGCGTGCTCGAATTCCAGACGCCAAGATCGCACAGATCGGAAGATCGCCCCAAATCCGCCAGGAATTGGGCATTGTTCGCGGCCGACAAAACGATCTGCAGTGGCAGGTCTATTTGCAGAGCACTGAACAGATCTTGATCCGAGCGAAGCAAAACGCCAGTCTTTGGCTGGGGCTGATCCACTTTGCGACGGGCCGCCACGAAGATGCTCGCGACTGGTTCCAAATCCGCTGCTTGGATGCTCATGAAACAGGGCCCTGGACGCCATTGGCCCGCGACAATCTGGCTCGATTATACGAGCAAAGCAACGATCTGGTAACCGCGCGAGACCTGTACCTGTTGACTCCGAAGGATTCGCCGCAGGAGCATGGTAACTTGTTGCGTGCCCGCTTCCTGCGGCAACGCATCGAATCGAGCCCAAAGAGGCCGTAACGTTCGTGGTGCTTGGTGCGTGGGCGTCGTAGCCGAATTTGCCAAAATTCGGGGAAACGGATGTCGTGCTTGGTGCTTGGTTTTCAGTACTCGCTCCGCCTTCCGCCTTCCGCCTTCCGCCTTCCGACCTCAGACCTCCGACCTCCGACTTCCCACCTCCCCGCTT
>SKVE01000653.1 GCA_007129635.1 Planctomycetaceae bacterium | reverse complement strand
CTGGCCACCAATGCGTGAATGTCCTGGTCTTCTTCAAAAGCCTGCCGTAACGCCGCATCGTCGCAGAAGTGGGCCAGCACACGCAGTTCGATCTGCGAGTAATCTGCCGTCATCAGCTTCTAATCTTCGTCGCCCGGGACGAATGCCGATCGGATCTCGCGGCCTTCGGTCGTTCGCACGGGGATGTTCTGTAGATTGGGCTCCTGAGAACTCAGCCGCCCGGTGGCGGCGACATCCTGCTTGAAGGAGGTATGGACCCGCCCGGTCACCGGGTGGATCAACTGCAGTAATCCGTCGACGTACGTGCTCTTCAGCCGAGCGTTCTGACGGTACTCGACGATCCGCGCCGGCAACGCGTGCTGGCTGGCCAATTCCGTCAATACCTCGACATCCGTGCTCGGGCCTGTCTTTGTCTTTTTTACCACCGGCAACTGGAGATCCTCGAACAGGACCTTGGCCAACTGCAAACGCGAATCGATGTTAAAGGTCTTCCCGGCCAACTGGAAGATTTCCTGCTGCAACGCTTCCATCCGCTGGCCGAACCGTTGGCCCAGCGTTTGTAACCGGGCGGGGTCGACCATGATGCCCTCGTATTCCATTTCCATTAACACTTCGATCAGGGGCATCTCGAGGTCGCGGAACAGGTCGACCAGTCCGTCTTCCTGCAGACGCGAATGCAACAGGGGCATCAATCGTAGGGGGATGTCAGCGTCTTCAGCCGCGTAATCACTGACCAGCGAAACGGGCACCTGATCCATGCATTTCTGGCTCTTGCCGGTGCCGATCAGCGTTTCGATCTTGATCGTGTTGTGGTTCAAGTATCGTTGAGCCAAATCGTCCAGGCTGTGATTTCGCTCGCCGGGATCGATCAAATAGTCGGCGACCATCGTGTCGAAGCTCAGTCCCTGCAGCCAGATACCCACCGATCGCAGCACGATCATGTCATATTTTAAGTTCTGACCGATCTTTTTGATCCGAGGATCTTCCAGGACCGGTCGCAACTGGTCGGCGACCAGTCCGGACGGCAAACAGGGTTCGCCCGGGGGGGTGCGAACGGGAATGTAACAGGCTGCGCCCGGTCTCCAAGCGAAGCTGTAGCCGACGATCTCCGCCCAGCGAGGATTGGTCGACGTGGTTTCCGTGTCCAAGGCGATCTGCTCTTGCCCCGCCAGTTGCTGGACCAACGCGGTCAGCTCGTCTCGCGTGGTGATGGTATGGTACCCTGCGGTCGAGACCTCGCGAGCAAGCGACGGGCTCTCGGGGTTCGCTTGCCCTGCGACCATCGCCGGCCCGCCTGGAGGAGGCGAAAGCGAGTTTCCCATCGCAGCAAATCGGTCGGCCAGTCGACGGAAGCCGAAATCGCGGCAGAGCGGGAGGATCGCGGCAGGATCTAATTGGGAAACTCGAGCCGCTTCCCAATCGATCGAAATCGGCAGATCGTCGACCAGCCGCACCAAGTCGCGGCTGAGCATGGCCGTCTCGCGGCCCTGAATCAGATTCTCGCGCCGCCGTTTTCCGCTGATTGCATGGGCATGCAACAGCACGTTTTCCAGCGTCGAGTACTGCCCCAGCAGTTGGCTGGCGATCTTCGGACCGATCAGCGGGATCCCGGGAACCTGGTCGGTCGGGTCGCCGACCAGCGCCTGAAAGTCGACGACCTGATCGGGCCGGATGCCCCAGTCCTTGACCAGCGCTGCGGCATCGTAGATTTGGTTCTTGCGAAGATTGAACAGGTTGATCCGATCGGTGATCAACTGCCGACAATCCTTGTCGCTGGTGACCAAATGGCCTCGCCAGCCTCGCCGGTCGATCTCGCGAGCCATCGAGGCGATCAGATCGTCCGCTTCGTAGCCGGACCATTCGAGGATCGGTACTCCCATCGCCTCCAACGCCTGGTGGATCTTCGGGATCTGCGAACGCAGGTCCACCGGCATCTCGTCGCGATTGGCCTTGTATGGCTCGTAAATTCGATGGCGAAACGTGTCCCCTTCCGTATCGAAAGCACAGAATAAGTAGTCCGCCTGATGCTTTTCGATCAAATCCGCAATATCACGCAGAAACCCGTGGACCGCCCCTACCGGTTGACCATCCGGGCTGCTCATCTCAGGTAGCGCATGGAACACCTGAAAAATCAGATTGTAAGCATCCACCACACAGACCAACGGCACCGAATCGCTTCGCGTCGGGTCGGCCGGTGAATCTGGCTCTTCGCGAATCGCCACAGCATCGACGGCTCTTTCCTCGTTTTCCGCCGTGATGGGATCGTCCCCGTTATCTTCAGCGACTCGGGCGGCAGGTTCCAGGGCGGTATCGAAGCCGGGCAGGCGGCGTTGGTGCTTCGGCTGGGACATGATCACCGAATGAATGAGGGAGGATAGGTAGACGAGGAGGGGGGGTGTTTCTTCTGCGGCATCGACAGTTACATGACGGCGCCCAAACTCAGTGCATTATAGGTAACCTGCAGCTTACTTGTCAACGGGCTCGATACACGTCCCAGGCGATGGGTTCGACCGGTCATTTGTCTCCTGGTAAACGGTAAAACAAGGCGACGGGCAGGAATAGTCCTGCGATCATGACAAACAAGGTGCTGCGCGGCCAATCCATGGCAACCGCCCAGCGGTCCATGGCCAGATAGATGACGCCGGACAGGGTGATCGCGATGAAATTGGCCTGGTTCATCACCGCGATCATGCGTCCTTTCTGGCCGGCGGGTGGCCGAGCTTGGATGTAGACCTGGACGGGGATGGCGAACAGCCCGGCAGAGACGCCGACCAGCATCAGCACCACCAGACTGCCCCAAAACCCCAACAGATGCTGGCCACCGGGTAGCGAGATGGAGAGGATCAACAGGAAAGCCACGATGCCCCAGACACCCAACCGGACCACGCGGGGATCGGCGCGACCGCGGCACATGCGCCCGGCCGTCACCGCGCCCACGGCGATCCCTACTCCGATCATCGCGGTCAGCAGGCTGGTCCACTGCTTGCCGAGTTCCAGTTGGACGAGTCCCAGGGAGTTGATCGATTGGATGGCGATGCCCGACACCAGCCAGAACGTGCAAGATGCCAGGATAGCGGCCGATAAGGGCAGATCGTTTCGCAAAACGGCTCGCGTTTCAGGGGTCATCGTCAAGGCGGACATGCGAAAACGCAAATCGGGCCGGGCCGGCGGGACTCGGCGAATCCACATCGCGGTCACGATGCCTACCACGGCGATGCCGATACAGAACGCCGAGCCTCGGGCGAGCCCTCCGGCACTCTCGGCCAGCGGGGCGTTTCCATCCACCAGCCATTGTCCTAGCACGCCGGCCGAGGCCGTACCGAAGATGATCGCCAAAAACGTCGTCATCAGGATCAACCCATTGGCGCGCGGCAGATCGCTGCCGCGTAGCATCTCGGGCAAGATGCCGTATTTTGATGGACCGAAGAAGGCGCTCTGCGTACCCATCAGCCCCAACACGACCAGCAAACCGGTGTACCCGGTTCGGGAGTAATTGGCGAACGCCAATACCCCCAACGTCATCACGATCAACTCACCCATTTTGGCCATTAGTATAATGGTCCGTTTACTGAATCGATCGGACAGGAAGCCGGCATAGCCGGAAAACAGGACAAACGGCAGCGAGAATACGACCGTCGCCAACCATTGCTGGTCGTCCTGGCTGACCGCTGCCGCCCCGACGGGGACGGCCAGCAGCAGCATCAATTGTTTGAACAGATTGTCGTTGAACGCGCCGAACAACTGCGTCGCGGTCATGCCCCAAAAGGCACCGTCTTGGTACAGCCCAGGCAGATGGGCGTCGGACTGCTCGGCGTGTGGGAAACGATCGTCGATTGACAAGACTAATCCGTCCTGGACACGGTAGCGAGGTTCAACGATCCGTCGGTGCTTAACGACACCAGTTCGGCTTGATCTGCCATCTGGCGGATGTCTTCGGTGATCTTCATCGAGCAGTACTTGGGCCCGCACATGCTGCAGAAGTGGGCTTCTTTGAACGGTTCCTGCGGCAGCGTCTGGTCGTGGTATTCACGAGCCCGTTCGGGGTCCAGGGCCAGGCGGAATTGTTCGTTCCAATCGAATTCGAAGCGAGCCTTGCTGATCGCGTCATCGCGATCCCGCGCTCCGGGACGTTTTCGCGCGACGTCCGCAGCGTGGGCTGCGATCTTGTACGCGATCACCCCCTGCCGAACGTCCTCGCGGTCCGGTAACCCCAGATGCTCTTTGGGCGTGACATAACACAACATCGCGGCGCCGTACCAACCGGCCATCGCGGCGCCGATGGCGCTGGTGATGTGGTCGTAGCCCGGCCCGATGTCGATCACCAGCGGTCCCAGCACGTAGAATGGTGCTCCGTGGCAGATCTCGATCTGCTTCTTGATGTTCATCTCGATCTGGTCCATGGGGATGTGACCCGGACCTTCGACCATGACCTGCGATCCGATCTGCCAACTGCGCTGGACCAACTGGCCCAGCACCTCCAGTTCGGCGAACTGAGCCGCATCGCTGGCGTCGGCCAGGCTGCCCGGTCGCAGCCCGTCACCCAGGCTCCACGTGACATCATACTGCCGCATGATCTCGCACAATTCGTCGAAGTGTTCATACAGTGGATTCTGTTTGCGATGCGCGATCATCCATTTGGCGATCAACGAACCGCCGCGGCTGACAATCCCCGTCACGCGGCCCGTGGTCAGATGCAGATGTTCCATCAAGACTCCGCAATGCACGGTCATGTAATCGACACCCTGCTTCGCCTGATGCTCGACCATGTCCAGGAAGTGCTGCGGCTTCATGTCCTCGATGTTGCCACCTAAATCCTCCAGCATTTGGTAGATGGGCACGGTGCCGATGGGGACCGGCGAGGCATCGATAATCGCCTTGCGGATGCGATCGATGTCCTTGCCCGTCGAAAGATCCATCACCGTGTCCGCACCAAAATGAAGCGATTGGTGCAGTTTATCTAATTCGCCATCGGCGTCACTGGTTACGGCCGAATTGCCGATGTTCGCATTGATTTTGCAAGTGGCGGCAATCCCGATGGCCATCGGCTGCAAGCGTTCCGCTAAATGGACCTTGTTCGCAGGAATGACCATGCGGCCCGCCGCGACTTCGGCGCGAACCAGTTCGGCATCGAGTTTTTCACGTTCACCACAAAACGCCATCTCTGGCGTGATTTGACCGGATCTTGCAGCTTCAAGCTGAGTTAAAGACATGACATTCTCCGAGAGTTGGCAATCGAAAGACTGAAATCATCATACTGCCCGTGGTCGAGTCGACCAAGTGGGCTTTCTGCGCCTCGTGTTTGCAGGAACTCATCTTCGATGGCTCAGGCTCAAGCGAATCCGTGGAACTTTTTGCTCGACAGATTCGTCTAATCGCTCAGAAGAAGATGTCGATATCGACCGGTCGAGGGATGGCAATAACCCGGCCGTAATGGCGGTATCACCCAAGGGCAACAGAGAACATGGCAGCGATTCCGTTTGATCCGATCCGCGCCAACTTGGCTCGCGTGAATGGCTCCGATTCGGCGGCCGATGCATCATCGTCCGCGCCGCAAATGCATCGGATCCGCACGGTCCGACGTTTGCAGAATGTCTCGCTGCGCACTGCGGCTCGACGGCTGGGCATGTCGATTCGACACGTGCGCATCCAGGAAAATGAATCTTCGGATCTAAAGCTCAGCGAGCTCTATCAGTGGCAAGCCTTGCTGGACGTGCCGATCGACGAACTGTTAGTCGAGCCGACTTTGCCACTGTCGCGTCCCGTCTCCGAACGAGCCCGATTGGTCCGAGTGATGAAGACGGCGATGGCGATTCTCGAAGCGGCTTCGAACCCACAGTTGGTTTGCCTGGCCGAACGACTTGTGGATCAATTGATCGAATTGATGCCTGAGTTGCGTGAGGTGGGGCCGTGGCACGCGATCGGCCGCCGACGGGCCGCTGAGGAATTGGGCCGAGTTGCCGAACATTGTTATTCGGAAGATTCGTTCGATCTTTCGTCCTCGGATGCTGCGGAATAAGAGCTTGACATTTCCGCTGGAATAACAATAATAACGAATATTTACTGACCATTTGTCTTTATCGTTTCGTACGGACCCGCTCATTGCTTCGTACGAAGAGAGGCCCGCAG
>SKVE01000896.1 GCA_007129635.1 Planctomycetaceae bacterium | reverse complement strand
GTTGCCTGATGCAGAACTGGACGTGATGAGCCGGCTGTGGGCGAACGGTCCGATGACGGCACGCCAACTCCGCGAGGCGTGTCGGAGTCACGACCGCTGACCCATTCTTCGATCTGCACGCTGCTGGCAAGGCTGGAAGAGAAAGGTTACGTGCAGCGCCAGAAGGGCGACGCAGGCAAGGCATTTGTTTACCGCCCTGCGAAACCGCGCGAGTCGGCGTCGCGTGACGTGCTTGGACGACTGGTTGACCGGTTGTTCGAGGGCGAGCCGATGTCGCTTGTCGCCTCATTGCTGGAGAGCCGTCCTCCGTCGCCCGAGCAACTTGATGAACGGTAGCGACTGCTGTCAGAACTGCGGCGTACCCAGGCCGACCGCCTGGTGGGAACCGCTGCCTTCAGAACAGCGAGAGCAGATCAAAGCTGCGAGCATGGGTATGTGGGCACCGTATCTCAATTCGACCAAGAAGCACGTTTCGGGAGCAGAAATCGTTCACGACAAGTTCCATGTCAGCAAGCATTTGAATGAGGCGGTGGACCAAGTGCGCAGGAGCGAGCATAAACCATCCGAATCAGCGAGATCGAGCGGCTGGTCACGAAACATCGAGATTTTCTGATTGAGGCATGGCATGAATACTTTGACGCTTGAGCACGAGCCATTATCCGCGAGGCGAACGAAGGTGGGCGACACGATCGGGGCCGGTCAGCCAATGCTGCCTGCCGCTTGCGGACGGAGTCAGGCAGTGCCAAGTACGGCCAAGAAGGTTCTGCTACGGATGATGCGCACGCTTTGTCCTGGGCGCACACGAAGACCCTGCCGAGTCGCCTGCCAATTCCATTGCGCACTACCCGTTTTAGCTATTGTGCGGCAGTGTGCTATATGTAAAATATGGATTGTCCATAGAACAACCGGGAGTCAGAAGCATGGATCTTGCTACGGAGAACCGTCGGCCGCGTGCGCCCAGCACGGATTGTTGTCTGGGGATTCTCGAGGCACTCAGTCAGCATCCCGAGGGGCTGACGTTGTCCGATCTTCATCGGTTGCTGGATGTGAGCAAGAACATGGCGTTTCGCATCCTGAGTGACATGAGCGACCGTGGGTTCGTGATCCGGGACTCGCGCAAGGTTTACTTCCTGAGCGACAAGCTGTTGCAACTGGCGATTCCTCGAAGCGTGGGACGCAACCTGGTGGATGAAGCGACCGGGATCGTCCACGCCCTGCGGAACGATTGCCGCGAGAGTGTCGGCCTGCTGGTGCCCAGCGGCGACCAGGCGGTGCTGGTCTATTTCCTGCCTTCGCTGCACCCCATACGCTTGATCTTCGATTTGGGCCTGCGGTTGCAGTTTTACTGCAACGCACCTGGCAAGGTCTTCCTGGCGTTTGGCGATGAAGCAGATCGGTTTCACCGCTGGAAGAAACAGTCGTTTGAAGCGCGCACGGCGCACACGATCACGGATGCGGCGCCGCTTCAACGGGAACTGGAGCAAGCCCGCCGTGACGGATACACGGTGGACCGGGCCGAGGACATCGAAGGCGCCCATTGCGTCGCCGCCCCTGTGTTCGATCACACGGACCAATTGGTCGCAGCGATGGTGATCGCGGCGCCCAGTCAGCGGCTGCCGGTGGCGACGTTCCGCGAATTTGGACAGAAAGTGGCTGCGGCGGCTGCGGCCTTAAGCGACCGGATGAGGATATAATGCGTTGTCAAAAGGAGATTCGCATGAGCCCAATTTGCACATTCTGCCCGCGATCGATCCACGCGGTTGTCGCTGTTTCGATGTTTTGGATCTCGGCGATCAGCCTGGGTCAAGCCCCATCCGCGGACGAACCAAAAATCCTGCCGCGTCTTTCGAAAGCCCAGTGGATTTGGGACAAGGCTCACACTGGCAGTACGGGCAATTTTACCTGTTTCTTTCGCAAGTCGTTCCGGTTGGAGGGCGAGTCGATCTCGGCTGCCGCCCTGATCACGGTGGACAACAACTACGAATTCTACGTGAACGGGACTCTCGTCGGTTCCGACGCGAACCCTGCCGGCACCGGTTGGAACGAGGTGGAGCGATTCGAGATCGGCCACCTGCTGCACAAGGGCGAGAATGTTCTCGCGGTCAAAGGCGTGAATTGGGGGGCTTTGGGCGGGCTGACGCTCGCCGTACGCATCCGTCACGACGGGCCCGGAAGCGACCTCGAAATCTGGTCCGACAACTCGTGGCGTATGACGACTCGCCCGGCCGATCGTTTCGCCGATCCTGAATTCGACGATCACGACTGGCGACCGGTGGACGTGCTGGGCGCCATGGGCATGGCGCCTTGGGGAAGGCTGGTGAACGACGATTCCGGGGAACTGCTGCCTCGTGCCGTGCGGTTGGGACTGGAGGAACCGGAAACCCGCACGCTGACGGCCGTCGAGGCGGACGAACGTTTGGAGGACGAATGGATCTATCAAGCCGAAGGGAAACCCTTCGATCAACGGGCCAAGGACGAGATCGGTTGGGCGCGCGAGATGGCGGCCCGGTGGCAGGCCCTCGGCTCGCCGCCGGAGTTGGCTGACCAACTGGCCCGGTTGGCCGCGCTCGAGGCGAAGCTCGCCACGCTGCCGGCGGACTCGCCCGACGCCCTGACGTTGTACCTGGATGTGCGGCGCGTCAAGCGGCAGATCATGTTCGCCCATCCGGCGATCGACTTTTCGAAGCTGGTCTTTATCGACGTGCCGGAACGTTATCCTCACGAGTCGATGCACCGCGTCTATCCGCAGGCTCAATTGAATTGTGTGCGGCTGTTGGTGCTGGACGGGCTGCACCCGGGCGGCGAGGTCCGGAAATTGGGCGAACCGTTGGGACCGGGCTGGCACTGGCGTCCGGACGTTTCCTTTGACGGTCAACGCGTGCTGTTCTGTTTCCGTCCCGCCAGCGAGAAGACGTTTCACTTGTATGAAGTGGGCGTGGATGGCACGGGACTGCGCCAACTGACCGACGCCGACTACGACGACATGGACCCCATCTATCTGCCCGACGGAGGGATCGCGTTCATGACCACTCGCGGCAACAGCTACGCGCGCTGCGTGGTCGGGCATCCCAGCACCCTGTTGGCCCGTTGCGATGCGGACGGCAAAAACATCTATATTCTCAGCGGCGGCGGGGAACCGGAGTACACACCGGCGCTGATGCCGGACGGCCGCATCCTGTACACCCGCTGGGAATACACCGACAAGGATCTGTTCCACATCCAGAGCCTGTGGACGGTCAACCCGGACGGCACGGGGACCAGCGTGTTCTGGGGCAATCAGAGCTACTGGCCCGACTTGTTGATGGAAGCCCGGCCGATCCCTGGTACCAGCCGAGTCCTGTTCGGCGCTCACGGGCACCACGAAGTGTACTGGGGCGGTATCGGGATGCTGGATATCGCCAAGGGGTTCAATTATCCGCACGGGCTGACCAAGGTGACGCAAGAATTGCCTTGGATCGAAGTCGGCGATGGACCGGCCGAGCGCATGGAAACGGACGACTATCATCGCTCGGGCGTGTACGGCGGTTACAAGTCGCCCTACCCGCTCGGCGAAGATCTGTTTCTGGTGTCGATCCGGCGGGGGATGCCGGAGCAAGTGTACCAAACGCGCACCAACGCCAGCCGGTTCAAGCTGTTCCTGATGGACATCTACGGCAATCGCGAGCTGATTTACGACGGCGCGTATCACATCCTGTACGGCATGCCGGTTCGGCCGCGCGCGGTCCCGCCCGTGCTGCCCGATCGCGTCGCCTGGCCGGGTGCGCAGTACGCTTGGAATCCGGTGCTGTCCGGCGTCTTGTACAGTGCCGACATCTTTCAGAACGTACCCTTGGCCGACCAACTCCGGCAGAAGGGCCGTTATCTGCGCGTTCTGAGCCTGGACAATACGACCTTTACCCTGGGCAAGAAGATCCAGGACGCCGACCATCCAAATGACCACCCGCACATGCATGCCGGTCCGCCCATGTCGCTGACCGTCAACGACGGCATCAAACGCGTGCTGGGGACCGTGCCGATCGGCCCCGACGGATCGGTTTCGTTCGAGGCGCCTGCGAACATCGCCCTGCATTTCCAGATTCTGGACGACCAGCACCGCGCGCTGCATACCATGCGCTCATTTACGAATTTGATGCCCGGCGAGGTGCGGGGTTGCGTGGGGTGCCACGAGCAACACAGTCGAACTCCGGCGACCGGCTTGGCGTTATCGTCGGCCGCGGCCCAGCCCCCGGCCCGAATCACGCCTTATCCGTGGGGTCCGGAAAAGAGTCTCGCCTACCAGCGCGACATTCAACCGTTGCTGGACCAGTACTGCGGCGCGTGTCACCAGGGCGACGGCGAAGCTCGCGAAAAGCTGGACCTGACCCTTCGCCCCGGCTCGTTCGGCATCTTCCGCGAACCGTACGTCACGCTGACACTCGGCGAAGGAGCCGCTCGTCATGGCGACTTCCCCGCCCGGCGGGAAACGCACGGGATCGCTGGTACGCTGATCGCCCAACAGGCTCCCTGGCGCCCCGAGGACTACACGACCGTGCCGCCCCTTTCGACCCTGTCCTACCGCAGTCGGCTGGTCGAGATTGCCGGCAGCGGCCAGCACCACGATGTCCGGATGGAACCGCTGGACCTTCTCAAGCTGATCGTCTGGATCGACACCCTGGCGCCGTATCGGGGAGAGCGCGAGGTGCGCGAGATGGCGGATCCCGACCCGACGCATCCGCTGTTCCGGAATTCGAACTATCCCCCTTCGGACATCACCATCGAGTGCGTGTACGGCCAATCGCCCTATCGCCCGCGCATGAGAACCGCGCCGCTGGTCAACCGGTCGTACCGGCAGGACGAATTTCCCACGATGGAAAGCCGGTTACCGCGCAATGACCAAGGGGAAATTCTGCCGCCGGTCGAGTTCACGCTCGATGGCCACCGCATCGAACGCCCTTGGCCTCCGAAGACTACTCCTGCGTCCGAGGCACAATAGAGTCTTCGGTCGTAACATGCGCGCACGGTGCGCGCATCTTCTTGACCCACGCAAATGGAACCCCCCAACCCTGTCCCCGTTTCGCTTCTAGACAACCACAGGATTTCGTTGTTAAAATCGGATTCAGTTCGAGTTGCGTTTTGTGGGACGCAACGCGAACGGGGCCGACCCTTCCGCAAAACGCTCGATGATTCCCGGCCCCGTTGCGCTGACTGTACTACTAATGTCCAAGTGATTCATGTTGACTCGAGACCAGGCCATCGCTGTCTATGATTTCCAGTCAGGCCAAGTCCATCCGGACCGCCTGACCCAGCGAACGCATGCTCATTATCTGCACTATGCAGACCAGATGCTGCAAATCTACCGCAGGGGCAGCGGCAAGACACGGAAGGAATTGCATGCGGCGGTCAGCTCGATCTTCGCCGCCGAACCGGATTGCCCTCAGCGACGGATCGATGCCTTCTGCAAACTGCTGGACGATGTGTCGGTCTACGATCACGATCGGCGGGGACGAGCGGTCCAGTTGCGTCGCGAGGTCTTCCGGATCGCCGCCCGATACCATCCGCTGGTCCAGACGGCGGATCGGCTGTTCGAACACGCCGAAGGGCAGATCAAGGCTCGGATCGCCGCCGAACTGGGACGATCTTGGGAAGAAATCGATCGGGATCTGTTCGCCGACATCATCGAATTCCATCGGCTCGGCCGCTTCGAAGGCTACGAACGTCCCGCCGATCTGCTGGCTCGGTACAACGTCGCGCAGGTCCAAGCGGCTCTGTTCGATGCCGAAAAAATGATCGTCTGGGCTCGGGATGATTTCAAGACGATTCTGCGGTATGCCAAGCTAGCGCGACTGATGCACACGATCACTCGACTGGGCGACGGCCAGTTTCGCATCCAGTTGGATGGGCCGACGTCCGTCATGCGGCAGACGCGGCGGTACGGGGCCAGTATGGCTCGGTTCCTGCCGGCCTTGATCGCCTGCGGCCAGTGGCGGATGCACGCGACGATTCACACGCGGCGTCGGGGTTGGGTGCTCAGCTTGGACCTGTCCTCGGAGGATGGGCTGCACAGCCACCTGCCGCCGCCCGAAGAGTTCGATTCGAACGTCGAGCAGGCGTTTGCCGAACGTTGGGGCGAAGCGCCGCGCGACGGCTGG
>SKVE01000203.1 GCA_007129635.1 Planctomycetaceae bacterium | reverse complement strand
GATCGTCGGTGGGGCGGGGCCGCCAGTCATTGATGTAGAGATCGAGGTAGCCATCATTGTCGTAGTCGGCGATCGCGATCCCCAGCCCGAAGGCCGTACAATCGATTCCGGCCTGGAGCGATACTTCCTGAAATCGCATGTCGCCCAGATTGCGATACAATGCGTGCCGGGGTGGCGGATCGTACTGGATGCCGGGCAAGGCGGCACCGTTGGGGAAGTAGATATCGATCAGCCCATCGCCGTCGAAGTCGAAAGTAGCGACTCCCGCCGACATCGTTTCCGGGGTAAAGTGTCGGCCGCTGCTGCCGTCTTGGTGCAGGAACGTGATCCCTGATTCTTGAGTCACATCCAAAAATCGGATCGGGTTATCGTCGGGCGTCTCCAGGGTGCTGTCCCTAGCGGCTGGCGGCGGCACGGATACTTGAAATGGCCGTGGAGCGACCGTGGGCTCCTCCGCCGCGGGATCTACCTGCGGGTGGGAGTGGTCGGACAGACGCGAGGAGATCAGCCCCCACGCAAGGCTCACGGCCAACACTCCGGCCCCTGCCATCAACGACCACGCTTTGACTCCTCGCACCGTTTGGCCTTTTGAGAAGAAACTCTTGACTTGAAAAAACGACCCGTATCTATTCCAGTGACCCTGATGCATGGTATGCGGCCCGCCTGCCGAATGCAAGCTCCGCTTCTACCTACGGGTTCTCGAATGTTTCCTGGCTGATTTTCGTTCCCGGCTTGACCGGGTCGGTTAGAACGCCGATAAACGGGAAGATTTTCAGGTCGCCCGAAGGTGCCTGACGTCTGAGTTCTGGTCACAGCATGCAAGGGGGTTTGCGATGTCGCGTCGAACGTTTACCCGCCGCCGCTTTTTGAGTACTGCGGCTGCGTCTTCGTTGGGGTTTACTTTCTTGCCTCGTCGCGTCTGGGGGGCGAACGAGCGGTTTTACGTGGCCGGGATCGGCGTCGGCGGCAAGGGCGCTGGCGAAGTGCGTGACGTGACGGCGGCGGGCGGAACGTTCGTGGCCTTGTGCGATGTGGATGCAGATCGAGCGGCCAAGACGTTCCAGAGCCTTCCCGACGCGAAACGCTATGCTGATTTCCGAGTCATGCTGGAAAAAGAAAAAGGCATCGATGCGGTGACGATCAGCACGCCCGACCATACGCACGCACACCCGGCGCTGATGGCCATGGCACTGGGCAAGCATGTGTATTGCCAAAAGCCCCTGACACACTCGGTTCACGAAGCCCGTCTGTTAACACTGGCCGCCCAGCGGTTCGGGGTGCAGACGCAGATGGGTAACCAGGCGCATGCGGGAGAACCGATCCGCCGAGCGGTGGAGTTGGTGCGAGCCGGGGTGATCGGCCCTGTCCACGAGGTGCACGCCTGGACCAATCGACCGATCTGGCCTCAGGGCCAGGCCGCTTTGGATCAGCGTCAGGAATTGGCGGACAAGCCGAAGCCGGCCGGATTGGATTGGGATCTCTGGCTGGGACCGGCTCCCGATCGCCCGTTCAACGGCTGTTACGTGCCGTTTCGTTGGCGAGGCTGGTGGGATTTCGGCACGGGGGCGTTGGGGGACATGGCCTGTCATATCGTCGACATGGCCTATTGGGCATTGGATCTGGGCTGGCCGACGTCGATCCAGGCGGAATCGGACGGATTGACGGACGAAACGGGTCCGCTCTGGTCGACGATCACGTACCAATTCCCCGCTCGGTCTTCCGTCGGTGGCGGTGAACTCGGCGGCGCCGTCGGGCCTCGCGCGGTGGTCGAACAACCGCCGGTCAAGTTCGTCTGGTACGACGGCAGCCGCGACGGTCGGCAGAACGCGCCGTACGAATTGCTGCAGCGAGTCGCGGAACAAGCTGCCGATGATGGCGATGGCTTGCCGGCCGATTCGCCCGCGAAAAAGAAGAAGGTGGCCGGCCTCGACAGCCCCGGACGCTGGGATCTGGTCCTGGTGGGCGAACAGGGCCTGATGTTGTTCCAGCGCGGGAACACGAACTGGATCGTCACTCCGTCCCCACGACTGGAAACGGTGGCCGAAGGCCTGCCAAGGCGGCTCGAAGCCGCTGTCCAGCTTCGATTACTCGGGGCCGTTGACCGAGATGGTTTTGCTGGGCAACCTGGCCGTCCGCTTAGGCAAACCGATCGAATGGGATGCCGGGGCACTCAAGGCTATCAACGCGCCGGAAGCGGAACCGCTGATCCGACGCGAGTACCGTTCGGGCTGGGAACTGGACGCGGCCTGGACGACTTGACCTAGCGCGTTCCAGGGGCCGAATTGGAGCGTCTCGTTTGTGGGCTTTCGCTAACTATTGGACTTTCGGGGAACAGCTTCGATCAATGGATCGTAGCTTTCTATCGATACAAGTTGTGGGGCAAACCGGACGGAACTCCGTCCTTGGTCTTTGAAGCTGCGCATCGTCTCCGCCGAGCTTGCTCGGTGGGGGCGAAGTCTGACGAAATGCGCAACTTCAAAGTCTTTGGTCGAGACGTCGATGAGCATTTGATGGGGCTCGCGGACTCGCGACGTGTTGCTTGTGATCGCCGCGACGAATACGAGAACTACATCTCCGCGACGGACCGGCATTGCTCCGCGATCCTTTCGTCGTAGCTGTCGTAGTCATCCATCCCGGGTTCATTCCAGCCGTTGATTTCCTCGGATTTGGCGAGGATCTGTCTCAAGTCCTCGTCAGACCAATTTTTGCAGCATCTGGATCGGTACGTAGAATTTGCGGTAGTGCTTGCCATCGCTGTAACGCGAGCCACGGGGGTCTTCGACCAGGATCGTGGCTCGCTTGGTGATCCGATTGACGATGCCCGAGTAGTGGTGCCCGTCGAAGCGGAATCGGACGTGATCGCCTGGTCGGATCTGATATTGCGTCCACGCTTTTTCACGAGGCGTGATCAGCTCGTGCGTGTGCTGGGTGTGACGGAAGAACCGGCGAGTGATGGTTTGGAAACGGCGCGCTGCACAGCTCGAATCGGTCCACAGCAGCATCTCGATCAGATGGACCATCTCGTGTTCCATCACCCGTTGCAGGGCTTGCATCCGGTTGTGGCAGACCAGTCCGCTGACGGTCACGGTCCGCTCTTCGCCGCAGAATGTCTGGAACAACAGCGTGCTGGAAACGGCGATCTTATACTCGCGGTGCACCGACCCCGGCATCCGAAGCCGCTGTTCCCGGCGCGTGGTGGTGCCCGCCGATCGCGTCATTCTCTTCGAGATGCCGAAATGCAGCGGTACGTCGCCCAACGCTTCGCGGCAGCTCTCATTGAAGAAAAACCGGTCGTACAGATCGAACATACGACGGAGGTCCAGCGGATGAAAGGCCGTAAAATTCGGTCCGTCCAGGTAGGCCGAATCGCGAAGCACGCGTTCAAAGATCTCGCTGGTCCGGTCCGAAATCGCCTCGCCGGACAGGTTCACTTCGTGCAGAGCCGTTTGAAGCTGGTGATTCATCGAAGCCACAAAGCCCAATGGGTATCCCGGGACGAATGGTCAACTCATGCTTTCGGGGGAAAAAGTGATTCCAGGCAGATCCGAGACCAACTCTCGAAGCGGTCCAGATCGGACAGCAGTTCGGACAGTGGTACGAATCCCGCCTGGATGATATCCGATTCGCGGGGCCGCACCCAAGGTTGATCGACATCAAAGACATGGACCACGCCCAGATGGACTCGGCCCACTTCCGTCTGGTCGTCGTTGATCAGGCCCACACATGCGGCTCGGTAGGGCGTGTCGATCCAGACCTCTTCCTCCAATTCGCGTCGCATGCCCTGGTCATACGGATCGGTCTGACCGGCGTCCTCGGTCGAGATATGGCCGCCGATCCCGATACTGCGTTTGCGGTGCAACCGCTGTTCGCCCTGACCGGTTCCCCGGGTGTAGCAGAACAAGCTGATCCGGCCACCGGGGTCCGTATGGCGGAAGATCACATACGGGATCAATTGTTTAAAGTCGGGGTTTTCCTCCATCTCGCTACGAGGCCGATAACTGGTGTGGTCGGTGCTGAACAGCCGGTCCAGGTACCGGTCGATGTCCGGCGTGAAACCTTGGAAATAGCCCAGTTCGTTCAGCACCTGCGTGGGAACGACCAGCACATGTTCGCTTGGCACGATCGACATGCGACTTCCTTTGTATGGCAACCGGTTGCAGCACGCGGACGGATCCGTAGGGGATGGTCGGTGGTCTACAAAATAAACTTACTCAGCTCTTCGTCTTCGCTGATCTCTTCCAGCCGTTGAGCGACGTAGGCGGCATCGATCTTGACGTGTTGGGACGACATGTCCGGCGCATCGAAACTCAATTCTTCCAGCAGCCGTTCCATGATGGTGTACAGTCGCCGTGCGCCGATGTTCTGCGTCGATTGGTTGACCTTGAACGCGTACGTCGCCAGCGATTCGATCGCATCGTCGGTAAAGCTCAGCTTGATGTCTTCGGTCTCCATCAGGGCGGTGTACTGACGCGTCAGCGAGTTCTTGGGCTCGGTCAAAATCTGGACGAAATCCGCTTGCGTCAGGTCGTTCAGTTCGACGCGGATCGGAAAGCGTCCTTGCAGCTCGGGCATCAGTTCCGACGGCTTGGCTCGGTGAAAAGCGCCGGCTGCGACGAACAGTACATGGTCGGTGCGGACATAGCCGTAGCGGGTCTGGACGGTGGTGCCTTCGATGATCGGCAGCAGATCGCGTTGGACGCCCTGCCGGGACACGTCCGCACCTCGCGAATCGCTGGCGACCACCTTGTCCAGTTCGTCGACGAAAATGATGCCCACGTTTTCGGCTAACTCGATGGCCGCATGATTGATCTTCTCGGGGTCCAGCAGCGCTTCGCATTCCTGGTCGAACAAGACATCGCGGGCGGCGGCGACCGTCATCTCGCGATGTGCGGTGGTTCGAGGCAGGATCTTTTCGAACATGCCCTGCAGATCCAGATCCATCTGCTCCATGCCCAGGCTGCCCACCATCACCGGCATGGCTTTCTGCTCCAGAGCCAGTTCGACCTTGCGTTGGTCCAGTTCGCCGGTGACCAGCATCAGCCGCATTCGCTCGCGAGTCCGTTTGTATTGTTTAGCCGCCGCGTCGGAGTCTTCGTCGTCTTGGTGGTCGTCATCGTCTTCCACGACAAAATCGACCGGACGGGGCACCAGCAGATCCAGCAACCGCTCCTCGACGCGGTGACGCGCCTCGGCCTCGACACTCTTCCGCTCACGCTCGCGGACCAATCCGATGGCATTTTCCACCAATTCGCGGACCATGCTCTCCACATCGCGTCCGTAGTAGCCCACCTCGGTGTACTTCGTCGCTTCGACTTTGATGAACGGAGCCCCGGTCAGCCGAGCCAAGCGCCGCGCGATCTCCGTCTTGCCCACGCCGGTCGGGCCCACCATCAGGATGTTCTTCGGAGCCACCTCCTCGCGCATGTCGCCGCCCAATTGCTGCCGACGCCAGCGGTTGCGGACCGCGATGGCGATCGATCGCTTCGCCTCCGCCTGACCAATGATGTACCGATCCAACTCGGACACAATCTGCCGAGGCGTCAGATCCGCTTGATTTGCTGTCATGGTTTCCATTAACGATCCGCTTAGGTCTGGCACTCCAAATACTCCACCTGGAGGTTATCATTAGTATATATGTCGATTCCGGCCGCGATCTTTAACGACTCGCGAACAATCTGAACTGCATCCAAATCAGAATACTGAATCAACGCACGCGCTGCGGCCAATGCATACCCGCCTCCTGATCCAATTGCAACCACTCCGTCAGTGGGCTGAATAACATCCCCTGTTCCGCTGACCAGTAACGTGTACTTGGCATCGGCGACGGTCAGCAGGGCTTCCAATCGTCGCAGAGCACGATCGGTGCGCCATTCTTTGGCCAATTCAGTGGCCGCTCGCGGGACATTTGCGGGGTAATCCTTCAGTTTCGCCTCGAATCGTTCCAGCAGGGCAAAGGCATCGGCAGCACCGCCGGCGAACCCGCACAGGACCTTGCCTTCGGCCAAACGGCGGATCTTGACGGCATCGCCCTTCATGATCGACGTGCCCAGAGTGACTTGGCCGTCGCCGCCCATGGCCACCGCATTGCGATGCCGCACGGTCAGGATGGTGGTCGCGTGGAT
Organism: Planctomycetaceae bacterium; assembly: GCA_007129635.1. Lineage (GTDB taxonomy): Bacteria > Planctomycetota > Planctomycetia > Pirellulales > Pirellulaceae > SKKK01. Next base: position 14 of record SKVE01000203.1, on the reverse strand, counting down.
TTTCATCATACGGG
>SKVE01000236.1 GCA_007129635.1 Planctomycetaceae bacterium | reverse complement strand
TCATCGGCCCGCGAGAGAGCCTGCTGGTATTAAATCTTGGCCAATCCCAACTCCCCCCCGGCCTCCTTGCCGCGTCCTTTTTCGACCAAAACCAACGCTTCGTACTCGCGCGCTGCTTGTTGCTGAGCCTGTTGCTGCCGGAGCTCCCGCAAGCTGAGATCCCCATGGTTGGCCGTGCTGCTGGCCCCGCCGCCCAGTCCACGTGAAGCGGCCGTTGGCGAATCCATCGAGCGACCTCCACGAATCACCAGAGGAGCTTCCTCCGAAGGTCCCCGTGGAGGGGCTTGTGCCGCGTCGGGCCGTGCCAACCGTTCCCTCGCGGCCTGATTCCGAACTGCCTGATCTTCCGCCGCGAACTCAGCCGCGCGTGCCGCCAACGCTTGCTCCGATCCACCCAATCGCTCGAGCCGCTCGGCCAACGGACTGGTCATCACGGGCATCGGCATGGGGACCATCGGCCCCATCGGCGCATTTCCCACCACGGGGACAACGCCGGTGACAAACGGTCGGATGGAACCGCTGAAAATCGACCCGCTGCCACCATGGGGGATCACAATCGTGGGCGCCTCCATCACATGGCTCCGATTGCTGCCCTGGCCGGCCACGCCGTTGATCCCAAACTGACCAATCCGGAAGCCAAAACGGGCGTCGGCGGCCGGATCGTATCCGCCAAACGGTGGTGGCGTTGAATTCGCCTGAGTTCCGCTGAAAAACCAACCGCCTCGGCGACCGGTTCTCTCGATGGGCGATAAACCAATCCCAAAGTTCTCGTAGAAACTGTCGTTCAACGAATGGAAGGGGCTGGTCAACTGGACCTGCTGCGCCGACGCGGTCGAACTGCAAAGCAGAGCGACTGCCATCAGCAGCAGACACCATCCGCCCAGGTTGCTTAGTCGATTCGTCATTCTCATGCCTTTCCGGTCCAAGCCAAATCGTTGCCCTCCGCTGCTCCGCGCGAACTCTAATACCTGCCTCTTTCCTTATGATACAGGCAACTCGGCAACTTCGTCAAGAAAATTCAAAGTAGTAGGCACACTCCGTGTGCCGTAAACCGCGGACGGCACTCCGTATCGCGTAAACCGCGGACGGCACTCGGAGTGCCGAATACACGGCGGACGGCACACGGAGTGTGCCTGCTACCATCGTTCCGCGAGATGGCTTTGGGGGATCCCGGGGTTCTACGACCCGATCACACCCTCTTCCGGGCTACTGGCAGTTGCGTAAAGACGGCGGGGGATGCGGCCGGCCAGATAGGCCAACCTCCCCGCTTCGACGGCCGCCTTCATCGCTCGCGACATCCCTAAGGGATCGCGGGCATGGGCAACAGCCGTATTGAGCAAAACTCCGTCAACACCCAACTCCATGGCATGCGATACGTCGCTGGCCGTACCAACCCCCGCATCGACGATCACCGGGTAATCGGGATCGTTATCTTTCAGGTACTCCATGCAGATGCGAATGTTGTTCGGGTTCAAAATACCTTGGCCCGACCCGATGGGGCTACCGGCGGGCATGACCGCCGCGGCTCCGGCCTGTTTCAAACGCAGGGCAGTGACCGGATCGTCGGTGGTGTAGACCAGGACCTGAAAGCCCTCGGAAACCAATTTTTCTGTGGCTTGGACCGTGGCGACAGGATCGGGCAGCAGGGTCTTGCTGTCGCCCAACACTTCCAATTTGACCCAGTCGGCGCCCGAATTTTCCAATCCCAGCAGGATCTCGCGCCCCAGCCGTGCCGTGCGGATCGCATCTTCGGCCGTAAAGCATCCCGCCGTATTGGGCAGTAACGTGTAGCGGCTCAGATCCAAGTAATCCAAGATATTTCGGCCGTCCCCGTCAACCAGTCGCTCGCGCCGCACGGCCACCGTCACACAGTCCGTACCGCTCAGATCGAGGGCCTGCTGCATGATTTCAAACGACTCGTATTTCCCGGTGCCGAGAATCAAGCGGCTTTGCAGGGTGTGACTACCGACACGGATCCGGTCCTCGGTATCCGGCCCAGCGACACTGGATTTGCCCACATTCGTCCTCGATTCAGGGTTTGTCGTCTCGTGAACCATCGTTTCTTTTCAGCCTCCTCCTACCAGCGTAACAATCTCCAGGCGATCCTCTGCGTGCAAAACGTGCTGCCCATGCTGTGCTCTGGGTACCACCATTTCATTGACCTCGACAGCCACCAAACGAGGTTCCAGACGCATTTCAGCGAGCAGATCAGCGATCGTGCAATCCTTGGGAACCTGACGAGGCTGCGCATTGACTTGAATTTCCATCTCGACGTTCAATCCCGAATTTCGAGGGCGCGGGCTTTTCCGGTAGCGATGCGGGTAAGCGTGCCTTTCTGAGGCGCACCGCCCCGAGCCGCTGTTCGATCCCACTGGACGCCGTAAGCCGCGAAGTTCCCCGAATTCGCATCCAGTACGTACACCACAGAATGGGCCGGTACCGCTCGGGAAGCCGAGCCACGCAGGAAATTGATGCCACCTGTGACCATCGCAAAGTTAGGCTTCTTGCCGGGTTCCACTCCCAAATCCTGCACCACGTTGTATCGAAAAATGCCACCCCAAACAAAGGTACGCGGGTTCAGCACGTAACATTGCAGGTCGCCCGTCAAGTAATCTAGGATGAACACGCCCTCAACATCATCGTCGATCTGTCCCGTGGCGATCGCCATGCTCTCGCCGCTATGCGAAGCGGTCGCGTGCAGCAACGTCGGCGGAAGCATCAGCTCAGCGTTCTGGGAACTGCTGACCGCCGTCAATGTTCCCACCATCATTCCGATGCCGACCAGCAGGCCCAGGCCCAAACCTAGCAAAACCAAGAGGACAGGGCGGTTCCGAAAATGTTGAGACATTTTGCAAATCCTTCTCTGAAAAACATTCGCTGCAGACCACACCTCTTTTATTGTAACCCTCCGGACTGACCCGTACAACATCGAGGCCCGAAAGCGGAAAAAGTCTGTCTCCATTCTTTGCAAACCACCACATTTGCTCAAACCACCACGGCGGTTAATTCCCGGAAGGCCGGGTGGTCGCGGATGGGATCAAAGTCCGTTTCGCCGTCGATCAGGTTCCGAAACGATCCATCGATCTGCAGCGAATTGTCCAGGTAATTCAGGGCCACGTCCACGTTCCCCGCCAAGCTCCAGTAGCACGCCAGGTTGTAATGGATCATGGCGGCCCCGGGGTCGATCGTCAGCGCCTCCTCCAGCGACTCGATGGCTCGATCCAGACGACCGATCCGTTTATAGCACCAGCCCAGCGCCAGCCATGTGTCTGTGTTATCTGGTTGGACCCGGGCGGCTTCGCGTAACGAACCGATGGCATCCCGATACAACTCGATCGCGCGGAACGCTTGGCCCGTCAGGAAAAGCGCGTCGGGCTTTCGCCGATCAGACTTGCTCAACCGCCCCAACGCATCCATGGCACGGTAGACTAGCGGATCGCGGATCCCGGGGGCCAGTTCACAGAAGTCACAACAAGCATGGACCAGATCCAAATAGCCTTGGGCCTGCCGGATCAGCATCTGCCGACGACTGGATTTTGAAGCGGACACAGTGTTTACTCTTATAACAGGCATCACGGATAAAAAGCTCAGCAGGAAATTCTACTCGTGAACGAGATCGAGAAAACGCCCCCTCCCCCAGATTCTGCCCTCCGGGCGTTCGCGGAGCCCGCGTTGATTTTTCTGATTTTCTTTATCTTTGCTGGTTGGCCCCCACCGGATGTCAACGAGGCCCACTATCTGGCCAAAGCAAAACACTACTGGAATCCCCAGTGGTGCCCTGGGGATCTGTTCTTGGAATCAGGCAAGGCCCACCTGTTTTTTTACTGGACTTTTGGCTGGCTCACCCTGCTGCTGCCTCTGCCAGCGGTCGCTTGGATTGGCCGACTGGTCACGTGGGCATCCTTGGCGTGGGCCTGGCGGCGTCTGAGCTACCACCTGGTACCACGACCGTGGATGTCCGTGCTGACCGCCAGCCTGTTCTTGTTCTTCCACAGTGGATTTCACATGGCAGGCGAATGGGTGGTCGGCGGCGTCGAGGCGAAGGGACTGGCCTACGTCTTTGTGTTTCTTGCGTTGGGAGACATGGTACAGCACCGCTGGCGGCGAGTTTGGATTCTGTTGGGGATCGCGACATCCTTGCACGTTTTGGTCGGCGGTTGGTCTTGGATCGCCGCGATGGTCGCCTGGCTAGCATGCGGGCGATCCCGGCCTCCGCTTGTCCGCCGCCCGGCCCGTGCAGCAACAGAAGGTTCCCAGAGCCCGTCGACAGCAGGCACGGTTGCCTGGGAAGCCAACTCAGCATGCTTCGATGCACCCCCCATGTTGCCAGCGATGATCGTCGGCATCCTGCTCGCTTTGCCCGGATTGATCGCCGGTTTGATGCTGTCCCACGGCGTTGACTCGCAGACGATCCGAGACGCCAACCTGATCTATGTCTACCACCGGCTCGGACACCACCTGGTTTTCCACCGCTTTCCCCCCTGGTTCATGTTCCGCCACGCGATGCTGTTGGTAGTCTGGGTAGGAATCTGTCTCTTGACCCCCTGTCGTACCTCAAAAGGTGGCAACACAATGGGCGATCGAGTGGGGGTGGACCTTCAAACATGGGGGCACCGACCGCTGCGTGGTTTTGTCGGTGGGGCCGTGTTGATCGCGTTGATAGGCATCCTGATCGATCAATCGCTGCTGTATCACTTGGACACGGCAGCGTCACTGTTGAAGTACTACTGGTATCGTCTGACGGATGTCTTCCTGCCCGTGGGAGTGGCGTTCGGGATCGCCACCTTGATCCACCGTTGGTGGCACGCGCGAGCCAAAGCGGCCCGTTGGGTGCTGGTCGTGTCGATATTCGCTTCGGGCGGCTATCTTGCTTGGTGGAATCTGCATCGTCGAGCGGACTTCCGGCCCGCTGCGGACATTCAGATGTTACCTAGTTGGCCAGACGATCCGGACCGAACCCAACGGAAGTACGAATCCTGGAAACAGGTCTGCCGATGGATTCGCGAAAACACGCCCGACGATGCGGTTTTCGTCACACCTCGCCACCAACAGACGTTCAAGTGGTATGCACAGCGCGCCGAGGTATTTTCGTGGAAGGACGTCCCCCAGGATCCGACATCCGTGGTCCGGTGGTGGCGGCGTCAGCGGTGGCTGTATCCGCACCGAGTCGTCCGGTGGGGATTTGCGTCGTTGGGCGAGGATCGACTGGTCGCGTTGGCCCGACACTACGGGGCGACGCATATCGTGGTCGATCGAGACAGCAGCGTTCGGGAATTGATGCTGCCTCAGATCTACCCGCCCGTCGATACGATCGACCCGGCGTACGTGGTGTATCGCGTGCCGCCGGCACCGGAGCCGGTCCCATGATATCGCCTTCGTTGGATCCTTCGGCGCTGGCGGAAGCCCTGCGCAAACGATTGGCTTCGCCTGCCGGACGCACCACCAGCCGACTTCGCTTTGCTACGCAACTGGAATACGGTCGGCATCGAGGCCCGGCCTTGCCTGGAGCTCGACCTGCGACCGTTGTCGTCTTGATCTATCCGCGAAGCGATCAATGGTGCATCCTTTTCACGCTGCGAGCCAGCACGCTGAGCGTCCACGCTGGCCAGATCAGTCTGCCGGGTGGAGCGCGCGAGGCGGGCGAGACCGTCGAGCAGTGTGGCTTGCGCGAGTTGGAGGAGGAAGTCGGCGTACCAGCGGTCGACCTGTCGATTCTGGGAAGATTATCGCCCATCTACGTGTACCGCAGCAACTTCCTGGTGCAGCCGCTGGTTGCCCTGGCCCCGCAGCTTTTACAGTTTCGACCGGATCCCACCGAAGTCGAGCGGTTGTTGGAGATCCCTCTGTCGCTTTGGCTGGAGCCATCCCTCTACGACCAGATGTGGATCGCACGCAATTCGTTGCGTTTCTTGGCGCCCTGTTTTCGCTTTGAGAGCTTCCGCATCTGGGGAGCCACGTTCAAGGTCGTCCGCGAGTTCTTGGATTGCACCAGCGACCTGATCCGCTCAATTGAACCATCCGCGACGAACGATCATAATAAAGGCACCCACCCGTTCTAGCTCGTCAACATCCATCATGATTATCTCTCCCCTGGATTAGAAAAGCACATGGCTTCCAAAAGACGAAGATCTACGAATAAACAGCGTCAAAC
>SKVE01000671.1 GCA_007129635.1 Planctomycetaceae bacterium | reverse complement strand
GGCAAACCAAAGGCAGGGGAACTCGACCGGCCAATTTTGAAATTTGAACACCCGACCCCAAGTCCGCATGCATCATCACGGCCGAACGTGCTGACCTCATGGAAGACTCGACACTTATTGATGGGCCGTTCTTAATCGGTCTGGGCGTCGGAATCGGCATCACTCAGTTCCTGGAACATCTCCAGCAGACGATCCACCAGCTTGACCGATGCCTGCGGTTCCACGAGGCTGGTACCCAGCCAGGTTTCGTAGCCGCCCAGTTCATGTTGTTCGGGGGTGGGCAAGTAGGCATAGGAACCGTTGGCGAACGAGATGGTGAACGCAGGTTTCAGAGGGCCGCGCTCTTTCAGTTCCAGACCGGTTTCTGCGAACACTTCGAACGGCAAGGCGGCGATGCCCAGCGGACCGATCCGCAGGGTCTGCACCGGTACCGAGACATGGTCTGGGGCATCGATCTGGCGGATGACTCGATCCGCATAATTCCGTTCGCGGCTGTGGTACGCCGGTTCGCCCTCGGGCTTCTCCAGCACCCTGCGCATCGTCGCCACCAGTTCGTCGCTCGGCTTGCGCACGGCCAGTGTCACGTCATCGTATCGGGCGTCCAGCGAAACCCAGTCGTGGAATTCCAGGTCATGGTGAGCGTCGGCGACCGCGTGTGCGGCTCGGTCACCCACGGCTCGCATTGCTACGTTCGGCGCCTGTCGTTCACCACCCTGGCTGTGGTTCCGGTTGTTGATGTCTCCGCTGGTCCCGTTGGACATGATGCCGACGAAAGGCGGATCCAGCCGGTCTGCTTGCAGCAACTGCTGGATGCGATCGGTAAAGGCCCCGAAGTATCCGGCAGACACATGTCCTGCCGGGATGCCGCTGACATAATGCAACGAATAATTGGCCAACAAGGCGATCGGTTGCCCATCGACCGTTTGCAGCGAAAGGAACGCGATTTCCGGGTCCGTCGGTCCGGCTGGTCGGATCAACGCCGGGCTACCCTGCGGCGGATTCATCCGTACCTGGTCCATCCCGCCAAACGGATTCTTCAGATGGTCGCCCGGCTGCATGAACCATCGGCGATTAAACACATCGCCCGGCAGCGCCGCGCTACCAAAGCCAATCCGCGCCGGTGCCAGATTATTGATCGCCATGCGTACGCCATCGGCCATGCGCCGCGCCAGGAAATGCTGGTATTCATTCAGTTCGTCGGTAGCCAGCCGCCGAGGCGACCGGGCGCTGGGGCCCGAATGGGTATGGGTGGCGGCCAGCAACACATGCGAGCCCGGAATGCCCGTTTCCTGCTCGATCCACTCTCGAGCCGCATCGGCCACCTCGCGGCAAAACCCCAAGTTATCCGCCACGACGATCGCCAGTCGATGATCGCCGTCGTCCAGAACCAGGCAGTGGGCCCAGAGCTGGTCGTTCACATGGATCGCAGGTTGAGGCACCCATTCGCCGACCAGCAAGGTACCCAGCGGCGGCGTGATGTTGCTAAGCGCCGCGCCCGCCCGAAACGAACGTTCGCCAGCCCAAGACGCTGGGACCATCAGGCTCAAAAAAAGGCCGACAATCACGATCCCCACAGCCAAGCGACCCCACCTAGCCAAAATGATATTGCGTACCATGACCCAAACCTCCGGAAAAATAGCGTTTCGTCCACATGCAAGCGTTAGCCCACAATGATACCGCATCAAGCCGATCGATGCATCTGAGTCACGAATCGCGTGGTTCCGGCGCTAGCGCTGTGTGCGGATTCGAAAGGCATCGAAACGTGCGTAGCTATCGTGTTGGGGCGCCCACTGATCCGAATCACCGCCATGGAAGGTGCTGAAGTAAAAGGTATCCACTTGAGCGTTATCGATATTTCGGAATTGGATGTCGTCGCGGAACAGCACCTGTTGGCCGTCGAACCAGACCTGTAATTCGCCATCGCTACGTTCTGGGTGGTTGACTTTGATCCGCTGCGTCAACTGGTGCCACGTTCCTGGCACAGCGTGCACATTCAGCGACAGGCTATCGCCGTACTTCGAGCGTTGATTCATGTGATACAAGTAGACCCTCAAATGACCTTCCCGCCCCCACATATAACGCGCACTCCAGCCGTCGCCGGTCGGCCGATTGCCGCCCGTATTGGCGCGACCTCCGCACAGCCCGGGCAGCTTGCCTCCCAGCCGGAAATCGAAGTCCTCCTCGAACTTGACCCGGTAGCTCAAGAAGTACTCGTCCCGCGGCGGTAATTGCACTCGAAATTGCCCGCCTCCTTGCCCCGGACCAACGCTGTCTTCAGGATAGGCAACGCGGAGACTTCGCTTGGCCCGCCCCTCGGCATCGTCCACGATCGTCGCTCGACCGCGCAAAGCAACCCATTGCAATCCCGGCCAATCCTGACGAGCGTGAGATTCCGTGTACTCACCCAACGGCGTCCGATCGAAATCGACCGTCACGAGCGATTCGCCCCATTGGATTCCAGCCGGTTCCATCGCAGTGGCCCGGACCAGCAATCCCATGGTCCCGCCCGGTCCCAACAGACCGATCAGAATGGCCGTTACGGAAGAGACGCAAACCGACGAAAACGCTGTCCTGGTATTACGCATAACTCACCTACCCAAGAGGATACCACCTGGTTCACGGAGCGCCCAGCAAGGCCTGGTATGACCGGCTGTCTGTCTGGCTGGGGATGAACCTCGCCCCGGTCTCTTCGTTTTGCACCCACATGTGATGGAAACGGAACCAGGCGCCGTTGTTGGTCCCATCGGCGCGGACGATCATGGGGATCGCGTCGCTGTCCGGTCGAATGCCTTCGCGGATCGTTTGCCCCCACCCGTCTTGCATCGAGGTGAAGCGATGCAGCGAGTATCGATCGGCATTGGAAAAGACCACATCGGCGTGGCCGTCCAGGTCGATGTCGACAAAACGCAGGCCGGCGTCGCGGCCCTGATCGTCGACGATCGAGGTCTGGGGTGGCAAGCCGAAAGGCAGCCGCATCCAGCCGTCGTCGCCCGTCCAGCGAAACACGGCCTGATGCTGCGGGCTGCCGACGATCAGTTCGCAAATCCCATCACCGTCCAGATCTCGCATCCGGACACCCGTGTCTCGCCCTTCGATCGACGTGTAGATCGGACCGTCCAGTTCCAATCCCTTCAGTCCTTGCGGATCCTCGATCCAGTGCTGGCCGTCGAAATGCCAGAGCCCCGCCGCATCCTCGTTGCGCACCAGGATGCTGGCATGACCGCTGGGTTGTAGCACGCCAAAGCGGACCCCGCAATCGCGACGATCGCCTTGGGAATCGAGTGCGACGATCGATGTCGGGAAATCGACGACCGTCCAGCCGCCCGTTTCTGGCGACCAGATCCGCGTCTGTTGCACGTTTTCGTTGCCGATCACCACATCCATCAGGCCGTTATGGTTCACGTCCAGCAATCGCACGCCATGGTCCCCGCCGCAAGATGCTCGCAACGTCTGGCCGCCCAGCAGGTTTTCCGTCAACCGCTGGTAGACCTCGCGAAAGTTCAAGAACTTGACCTGATCGCCATAACGATCGACCGCGTGGTCGATCAATTCGATCACCTGATCGTTGCGAATCCATTGGCCCGCGTGATGCGTCAGCACGTAGATGCCCTGCTTGCTGACCGTCGCGTCGATGGCGGCTTTCATGTCGGCGATCGTCACGGGATGATGAGGCTGCTGAAGATTATGCCCCTGCCAGTCGTCGGGGATCGTCGATGGCAGTTCCCAACACAGGCGGCTGATGACGTAGGGGTAGGGATAGTTCTCGACATAATTGACAAAGCCCCGATCTCGCGGGACGTACTTGTCGAAACGCGACCGGCCCGCTTGCACCGCCAGGACGTCCGCCGACAGACTGGCGTCGTCAGGAGTGAACAAATGGAACACGGACGAATCTATCTGCAAAAAATTCCCCTGCGGTGTCGTCTTGTTGAAGATCTCGGCAAAGAATCGCGGGCTGATCGAGTTCATCGAATCGCAGCAGGGCATCCGGAAAGCGACCGGGCCGGGACCGGGCAGCTTGACCATCTGGTCGACGCACTGGTCGTAGGTGCTCTTGGCACGCTGGAAATCGTCCTTCTGCAGCAGGGGGCACGGATGATGATAAGTATGCGGTTCGATGGTCAACCCCTCAGCGATCCACTGCCGCAACAATGGATGCTGCAGATCCAGTTGGTTGCCCATACAACTGACCGGCGCCCGTCCATCGATTTCCTTCAACCGTTCGAGCACCGGGCGCAAGAAGGTCTCGAACCGCTCCGGATCACGCAGGTCGTCGATCGACAGGACGATCACCGTCTGGACCCCCTCGTCGCCCACCCATTGCGGCGTGGTCAGTCGCGCCGTATCGAGCCCGACGTAGTAGGGATCGGCAAATTCGTCCAGGTAAACAAGCCGATTCCCCGACTGGGCAACCGCTCGAGGAAGTGGGACGCAGAACGGGACCAGCAGGAGCAACAGACAGACAATTCGACCAGGCATTTCGGACGCTTTCAATGAAGGTGGAAGCCGATTCGTGCCACCGGCAACTTTCAACATTCTACACGCTACCGTCGCCGCATGGTAGACAACCACCCGGTGAACCGTTGCTAGGTTCTGTCAGAAAAAGAGGCTGACGCTACGGGGTCGGGCGTCGTTTTCGGCCAACGATCAACCATTGGAAAGCGACTGCCCGAAAACGACTCCCGACCCCTTTCGCCGATCTCACCAAGGAATACCTGGCCGGGTGCTTACGAGCAGCAACAGCAGTGGGAGCAAGAGGATGGGTTGGAGGATCTCGGAGCGGATAAAAAAAGCGGGCTGGTTTTCAGCCCGCTTGCGGAGACAAATCGCGTTTTTCAAAAGGGGGCGGGAGTCGTTTTCGGAAAAAGCGTGCTACCCGCTGCTTCTGATCGGCTTACAGACAGCGCAAGCGGCGCAACGCCGGACGGCAGTAGGTCACCGTGCAAACCGGCACGTCGATCGTCGTGGCGACCATCTGGCAAACCTGCACTTCGATCTCCTGCTCTTCCTGCACCGGAACGCAGACCGTGTAGGTGTACGGAACCTGCTCGGCGACCTGCCGATAGGTGGTCACCACCTCGGTCCAGGTGCGAGTCTGAGGGACGCAAACCGTGTAGCAGACCTCCCGCTGGGTCACCACCCGCTCATACTGGACCACCGTGCACATCCGCGTACGCATCTCGGTCCGCATGTTGCACACGTTCACCATCTTGGTTCGCACCTCGGGTTTGCAAACCGTCACTTGGTACTCGTACGGTTGTTCGACGATCTGCGGCCGGCAGACGGTGACCGTCACTTCTTCTTCCACGATATTCGGCACCCAGACCTTCTGGCACACGGTGCGCGTGCTGCAGCAAGGATCACAGCACGATCGCCAGCGGAACAGACGCTTGGAATAGCAGGGCACTTGGACCATCTGGACTTCCCAGTGCCCATGATCGCGATGCACCGTCTTGACCACTTCCTCTTCCACCCATTGAGTGACTTGACGAACCCCTTGTCGAGCCTCGACGTGCGGCACCATCACGGTGTACTGAACTTCCCGCTGAGTCCATTCGGGGACCTGCACGGCGTACTGCTGTTCCACCTGGCGGTAAACGGGACGGTACTGCGTGACCGGGACGGTCTTCGTCCGCCTTTCGTACACCATGACCGTGCACGATCGCTGGACCTCCCGTTGCTCAGGTACACAACGCATCACGGTCTTGACTCCCTCACGCTCCTCATGAACGTACCGGGTCACCATGACCTTCCGTGTTTCGGTCACCCATTGAGGCGTGTAGACCGTTTTCTGCACGGTATGCGGTGCTTGCTTTTGCACGTGCTGCGGTGTTTCTTTTTGCACAGCTCCTTTTTGCACAGCTTCTTCTTGCACGGCTTCTTCTTGCACAGCTTCTTCTTGCACGTGCTGGAGCTCCAACAGATCGTCATCCGCCATACCGCCGGCATGATGCCCAGCGTACGACGAGTTCGCGACTAACAACGCGGCAAGCGCGACGGCAAGGAACGGGTGGCGAAGCATGGGAAGCTCCTTCCTCTCTTAGTTGTGAAACAGGGTTGGTTCGTGAACTTAAATCGCTTGGGCAATCCGATTCGTGAAAAACTCGGTGCAGCACCAAAATCTGCCTGATATAGCCTATTTAAGTAGGGATTTTCAAAATGTCAATCT
>SKVE01000492.1 GCA_007129635.1 Planctomycetaceae bacterium | reverse complement strand
TTGCCGGTTCTCATCTTTCAACGTTTCCACGTCTACAGTCAACTCTTGTTGTCGTCTTCTTGACCCTGGTTTTTCCAGTTCTTTCAATTCGTTAGCAAGATGCTTAAGACCGTCTTCAATCGGGCGAATTTCTGCTTCCAATTCCGCATATCTTCCAACGACGGAACGTCGCAGTTCCGACGGAACCTCGCGCCAACGGGTAATGCGCGGGTATCCCGTGCGCGCGTTAGTCGTGAACGTGCGCAACCCTTCCTCACGCTTGTTTCGGGTTTTCCAGAGGTTTTCGACGGACTCATCACTCAAGGCAATTCTCTTCTCGCGTATTTTCCAATGCTCTCTTTTCCACTGTGCACCCACGACTTGCTGTGTTTGCTCCATGACCGGTGCGTGGCCAATAAGCGTGCTGCCGATCCAGATCGCTTGGATGGAATCTGTATCCTCTTCGCGATTCAGACTCAGGAGCACCGATACGTCTGGATTCTTAGTTCTTGCATAGTAGGACTTCAGCGGGATGCGGATCGCCGTTTGATTCTGATGCAAGGTCAAGCCGGTTCGGTTCTCGGCAAAACGTGCGCCGGACATCCCCGAGAATTTCAGTTCCAGGGACACTTCGTCATCGGGCCGCAAGGAAAACCGGGAGATGCCCGGCAAATCGTACCGCGCTGACGCCTCATTTTTCAGTTGGATGCTGGGTACCGGGTCGGACACCCATTCGAAATGACTGGTTTCGGAATGGTTGTAGGCGGTCAGCGTCAGCGTGCAAAATGCGAGGCGGAAAGGCGGTTCCGTGGTTTGCCAGTGGAAACGCAACGTACTGTCTTGCAGTGCAAACGTCGCGACATCTCTAATCTCTGATATACCGTCTACAGCAGTGGGGCTCTCCGTCGTGACTACCCAGCGGCGTTTGCTGCCCTTATCCTCAATCCTGATAGCGAACTCGTCCTGGTCCCGCCGCGGCTGGAACTCGCTGCCACCTAACTTCAGGTCCAAGTCGGTGTTTTCATTGACATCGATTTTTGCCAGCTCTACCACTTCCCTGTTGAGACGCGTGTTTGCGAAAGTCCCCACTCCCTCGGTGATCGTCAGCGGCGGCAGACGCAGGCGATTCTGGCGGGCGCGGATATCAGCGAAAGGATCCGGCGGTGGCTGTTCTTCCTCGGGTTCATCAGGTTCGGTTGCCTCCGGTTTCGGTTCCACGTCGACCTCGGGCAAATCAGGCATGTCCTCGGGCGGCTCTTCTTCCGTTGGCTCCGGATCGATTGGATCCTCTTCGTCTTCTTCGGGTAGAATCTCCAACGGTTCCGGCGTTAGCGGAGCTTCTGCGATTTCGACGGGGGGCACGGTTTCACGACCGCTGAATAATACGGCGCCCATGACGAGTCCCATGGCGATCAACGATATGGCTCCCGCGCCGAACAGCAGCCAGCGACTCGAGGCAGCTCGGCTGGACGACAGCCAATCGGGAGCCGGAACGGGACTGTCAGCAACCGTCGGAGGCGGAAGCACCGGAGGAGCCAGACGCACATCGTCCGTTGCGCCGCCGCGAGCCGGTGGACCGGATGGCATGCGTGGCGGCGCGGCGGCGACTCGCTGGGCCGGGGCTGCGCCGAGGGACTCGCTGCGTTTGGTGAGCACGCCCGTCCGAGCCAATTCGACCAGATCGCCGCCCCGGGCCTGGCCCAGCGACTGGCAAAGATCGATCACCGTCGCCCGCACGTCGCGCCGCAGCGCTGTGGCCTCGGGCGTGCCGTCCAGCAGGAATCGCCACTGGCAATCGACTCCGGCCGGGGCCTTGGTGAAATAAGTGCTGAACGTGACCTGCCAACGGCGCTCCGGCGGCACCAGCGCTAACGACTCGACGACCAGCTCCAAGGCGGGCGTTCCGGCGGGGAAGATCACCGACATCACACCGCCCTTGCGCAACCCGGATTCGGCCAGCACGCCGCCCCACCCGGCGTCGCCGGTCAATTCCTTCCAGCGCCGGCAGACCCCCGCCGGCCGGTCGCTGCGCACCGGTTGGCTGCCGGAGGCCAGCGTGCGGACCTGGCCGTCCCAACGGTCGACGAAGAACCCGTCGTCTGCCATCACCCACGCCGGCCCGCCGGGCGCCGCAGCCACTTCGCTGGGCTCCAAGGCCACGTGATGCGCCAGTTTGTTGCTGCGCTGGGTGTAATCCAGACCGGCATCCGCGATGCGGGACAGGATGTGGTACTTCCGACCGCCGACCGTGGTGTGATAATGAGCGTAGTTGACCGGGTTCTGGCTGCCACCGGCTTCATGGGCCATGAACGCATGACGGTATCCGCTGAACGATTCCAATCGCTCGGTCAGGTTCTTCGCCATGCCTGCGGTGCTGGCCACCGTACAGAAACCGCGACTGCCCGGCTTCAAGCCCTGCGGTGCGGAAGTATACACAAGATCGTGACTCATGTACCCGTCTCCTTTAGCCGGGGAAAGACGTTCGCCTGGTCTTGATCGGGGCTTTCTGGAGCGTCCGATTCCTGGTCGGCGGCAGATGGCCCCGAACGCGATGTCCCGACGCGAATCAGGCCCTTGGTGCAGCGATTCAGGGCGAACAGCAACGGGACCTCCGACCAGATGGGCTGGATATCGCGAGGCCGGACTCCCAACATGCCGCTGCTGTCGATGATCTCCGGCCCCCGCCCCAGGGCGCTGACCGGAATATAAAAGACCTCCTCCGCAAATCCTTCGGCCGCCGTGACCAACTCGCGGGCATATTTGTTCAACAATTGGCGGACGGTGTCCGACACGGCCTGTAATACGCGGCTGTCCAGAGCCGACATGGTCTTCCCAGCTCGCCGGACGACTTGATTCAAATCGAGTTGCAGATTCGGCGCGAGCGAGCGCCAGGCGTCGTATTTGGTGACGATCACCACCAGGGGTTGGCGAAGCTTGTCGCTGGACGAAGCACCGCTGTGTGTTCGGATCCTGTTGGCTGCTTCCAGCAGAACCTGATCCTGCCGGTGGCTCCAGCCATGCTCGCCCATCTGTGGGTCGGAGCTGTGCCCTTTGCAGCGGGCACGGAATTTGGGGTGCTGCGTGGGGTCGAACAGGAAGAACAAGACCTCGGACAACGCCAGGTGCTTCGAGGGGCTGTTCGACGTTTCGCCGCCCGGCAAGAAATGTTCCCCCGCATTGTCGTATAAGCACAGCGTGCGGCTCAACAACCGGCGTTTGTCGTAATCGATGTGGCCCTCCAGAGGCTGGAGCGAGAATACGAAGGGCCGCGGGTACCAGATCCGACGCTCGCCGTAGACCACCGACTGGTACAACTGGCCTTCCATCTCCGTCTTCGGCAGATAAACCAACTGATCCTCCTGCGGGTTCAAGAACAGACGCTCCTCGTATTCGCTGAGCACTTGGTTATTCAAGGGATCGGCATCGGTGAAGTTGACCGCGAAGCGGTCCCGCAGGGTCTGCCGCAACTGCCAAGTCATCGATGCCAGGAAATACGATTTGCCCGAGCCCGGGGCGCCCAGGATCGACAGGAACAAAGGCTGGGTCTCCAGCAGCGCCCAGGCGACCGACAGGTGGCAGTGCGGGCAGGCCAGATCCTTGCAGGTCTCGCCCTGTACATCGATCGCCTTGCCATCGGCTGTGAACCGCGATGGCAAGAACCGGATCTGCTCGTCCTGGCCCAGCCGCGGGTCGCCTCGCAGTTCCGAATGTGCCGCGATCCACAGCAGTTCGTGAGGCGGGAATTCCTTCCAGCAGTGCGGACAGGTGATCCGGGGACGCAAGGGAACGCCAAGTTTTTTCCCGCCAGCAGCCATGTTGTCGCTCCTCGCCATGAAGACTTCTACCAGAATAACCAAGCCAACAGCCCCAGCGCCGCCAGGATCCCCAGCAGTATCGAAACCGCCACCGATCCCACCATCCACCAGATCCACCCGCCACCAGCCTGCTTCGACCGGCCAGCAGACGCTCGAGGAAGCATGCGTGCCGGCGGTGGCCGTTGCCCGGGCACAGGATACGAGCCGGTTGGCGCAACTGGCCTGGGAGTTGAGCTTGGTGCGTGCTCCGATCCATCGCTCGCCACATCCGCCGACGACTTACGATGGGAACGTGTGCGTTTCGCACCAGACCGTTTCTTGGGTCCCCGAACGGTCTTATCCCTGGGAAAGGCCGTGTTCCGGAAACTGGTCGGTCGAGCCGGACCGGCATCCGGCTTTGCCGGTTCGTCCGCTGGCGGCGGTTCTTCCGTCTTGCTGGGCTGCTGCATCCAACCGGCGATCTCGTCCAGTCGAGCCGGATGGACCATCCGAATCGCCAACCAGCGCCGGAGCCCCTCGGGCCGCCAGTGCGCCGGGTCGCGGCCGTGCTTTGCCGCATACTGATCCCGCCACCGCTCGACCAATTCCACGTTGTACTGCTGCCATCGGCTGTCATCCGAGAACACGTTCAAGGCCTCGGCGACCTGTCTCTGCAATCGAATCGCTCGGTCCGCCCGTTGTGCGTCCTGGTGATTCTGGCATTCATGCAGCACTCGATTGCATTCTCGCACGGCAGCCAGTAAATCCTCGCGTCGTGGATGGCAACGTGCCAGTCCCAGCAGTTCGTAATGGTCTGCGGGCTTCGTACCAGTCTTGATCCATTCCAGCAAACGCTGCTCGTGGGTTCGCGCCGGTCCGGCCGTCTGCGAACGGCGCCGGTGCCGCTCGCCCTGCCGTGGCCGCCCTGCCGGTGCCGTCGGTGCCACCGCCCCTGAGTCCGTTGGAATCGGGTTCGTGCCACTACCCGAGGGCGACGATTGCCCGTTGCGAATCATCGTGGGACCTTGGAACCACCGCTCGATCTGCTGCTGCTGTTGCCTGCTTAACGGTACGATCTTCGAATGGGTGACCAACTGACTCAGTGCCGGCACTCGATCCAATGGCGATTTGACAGCCAATATCAAATGCCCCGTCAAACTCTGAATGTCGGGATCGGAGAACTTCCACAATTCGCGTAATACACGGGACCCCTCAGGGGCGTGAAGATCCTGCTGGTCGATCAGCAACCGGTCGTCACCTCGATAACGTTCCCATAACTCGCGACCACCAATGCTTAAGCAACGGAGCGTCCAGTAGATTAGCAGATGGGAAAATTGATCCACCTCCACACCGTAATTGTTCGCCACCGAACGCTGCGGATGCTGGAACGCCGGATGTCCGATCTCTCCCGGGGACTGGTCTTCTAAAGCCGGTACGAACATCCCGTCGTAGTCGATCAATTTGAGCTGAAAACCGTTTCTTTCCGGGAGCGGAACCAGAATCACGTTTCCATGCTGCAAATCACCGTGCCCCACCTGAGCCTCGCGGAGCATTCGCGCCAAACGTACCCACATCCGGCTGAGCGTTTGCAGGCGAGTTGGAAAGCTGTCTTTTTTCAGGCAGTCATCCAAGAAATCGTCCAGCCGTAATCCTTCCACCCAATCCATCTTCAGCACAGAATACCAACGGCCACGAACCAAGATACCCTCTTCAAGATACCGAAAACCGACCATAAAAGGTAGATTGGCGTGCCCCTTAAGATGGATGCCTATCGCGTCATAACGCCGTCGAAGATCGGCAACCTGTCTGGTGAAACATTTCAGGGCCCACTGAGCGTTGTGGTCTGGGCTACGCAGATGAAACACCGTCGCGAAACTGCCGCAGCGAGTCGAAGGTAAACCTATGGAATTATTGATCACGATTGCTCTTTGCAGATCTTCATCGCGAACAGCCAACGCTAGGTTTTGGACAACTTCGACATAGTCAGGCGCCTGCGGCCAAGTCATGATCCGCCCTCAGGTCGAACAGCGTTTTCGATCCGAAAAACCCCGCATTCCGAATTCTGCTGACTCAGTCGCCAATCCGTACGGGAAACACGAGCAATTGAAACATCGATTAAAACACCACTGGAGTCGATTGTCAACATGTGTATCCGGGGGGAGATTGATGTTTGAATTCGGTTGTCGCTGTCTCTTGGTGTTTCCTTTGGAGCCTGTTTTTCTTTCCATCCATAAGATCATCGCAAAAGTCGGCCAGTCGGCGACATCGACAAAAAACTAGATCTCGCGATTTCGGGAGGACAAGCGAGAGAAAAGTCCAGGAGCAGCCTGTTGACCAATCGAGCGAATAGCCGCGAGTCGTTTTCGGGCAACGACGAACCATAGGGTACACGCTTTCTCCGAAAACGACTCCCGACCC
>SKVE01000592.1 GCA_007129635.1 Planctomycetaceae bacterium | reverse complement strand
TGCGCTGGCGCAAGCGAATGACGACATCGCAGCTCGTCGCATCCGCCAACAACTGAAAACCGCCCAAGCCCTTCAAGGCCAAGATCCGCCCCGCCTGCAGTTCGGCCACCGCTTCCCGCAGCGCCTGGTCGCCCGTCGCCATCACCTCGCCTTCGCCCGTCAATAGCTTCAGCCGCGGGCCGCATTGCGGGCAAGCAATCGGCTGGGCATGAAACCGGCGGTCTGCCGGATCGTCATACTCAGCCCGGCAGTCGGCACACATCTCGAACGTCCGCATCGAGGTGTGAAGCCTGTCGTACGGCAACCGCTCGATGATCGACCAGCGCGGTCCGCAGTGCGTGCAATTGGTGAACGGATACCGATACCGACGTTGATCGGGCGCCAGGATCTCCGCCAAACATTCGGGGCACGTGGCCAAGTCTGCCGGGATCGTCGGACCCGGCGCCGCGACCGCATCGCTGGTCCGGATGACGAATCCCGTCGGACAAGACGTTGGATCTTGGCAGGCGATCGCGGTGGTTTCGATTTGCGAGATCTGGATGGGTGGCGGCGCGTGATGATGTAAATGGTCCAGAAAGCGACCGATGGCGTGACGCGAACCCTGGATCTCGATCCGTACCGCGTCACGATCGTTCAAAACCCAACCAGCCAGACCTTCCGATCGAGCCACGCGATAGACAAACGGCCGAAACCCAACTCCCTGAACCGTGCCGCGCACCGCGATCGCCATGCGAAGCATGTCCGTTGCGTCTGTACAGGCCGTATCGGAAAACATCGTCGATCCATGGTGGAGAAAATATCGTGATTCGAGATCCAGGCGGCTTCGCCACGGCGGGCTACTTAGCGACCTCCCAGAAATAACTCGAACAAATTGTAGCAGGCACACTCCGTGTGCCGTCCGCGGTTTACGTCACACTCCGTGTGGTGTCCGCAGTTTACGTCACACTCCGTGTGGTGTCCGCAGTTTACGGCACACTCCGTGTGGTGTCCGCAGTTTACGTCACACTCCGTGTGCCGTCCGCGGTTTACGGCACACGGAGTGTGCCTACTACTTTGGAATTGAACGACTTATTGCTGCGCAGGGCCTTAGCAACTCTGCGATTCGGCGCCCGAAACGTCATTGACCGTCGGGTTTGACCAGATCCGAAAATTGTCGCCGGACCTGGTCGACTTTTGGCAGCGCCACGTTCAGAACGTAGGGGTGCTGCGGATTGCAAACCACGAAGTCTTGATGGTAGTCCTCGGCGGGGTAAAACGCTTTGAGCGGCTCGAGCTTGGTGACGATGGGACGCGGAAAAACCTTGGCTTCGTTCAAATCGGCAATGAACGCCTCGGCGATCTTCTTCTCCTGCTGGTCGGCGAAAAAGATGGACGAACGATACTGAGGTCCGATATCGGGCCCTTGCCGATTCAGCGTGGTCGGATCGTGCGTCGCGAAGTGGACTCGCAGCAGTTGCTCGTAGGAAATCTTCTCCGGATCGTAGACGATCTTCACCGCCTCTGCGTGCCCCGTTCTCTTGGTCATGACCGCTTTGTAATTCGCCGTGCGGGCGGTGCCGCCCGAGTAGCCGCTGATCGCTTCGACGACGCCGTCCAATTGCCTGAAAACAGCTTCGACGCACCAAAAACAGCCTCCCGCAAAAACGGCCTCGGCCGTCTCCTTGCGAGCGCTGACCAAGGTCGCTTCGCCACGGCCGGTCCTGGTCGCGGCCGTCGGGTCCTCAGCAATCGTGAGGATCTGATTCCGGGCCACAAACCGCATCGCGTCGGAATTCAGGCAGTACCTCAGACCGGTGGGTGGCGGACCATCGCGGAAGACGTGACCCAGATGAGCATCGCACCGCATGCACAAGATTTCCATGCGGATCATCCCCATGCTGCGGTCCAGTTTCTCGCGAATATTCTCGACCGCAACCGGCGCATTGAAGCTCGGCCAGCCCGTTCCCGAATCAAATTTGGTCGTCGATCCGAACAACGGCAAGTCACAGCACAGGCAGGCATACAGCCCCGGCTCTTTATTCGCGAGCAGACCGCCGCAGAAAGCCGGTTCCGTGCCCTTGCGGCGAGTGATGCGAAACTGGTCCGGCGTCAGGCGTTGGCGCCATTGAGCATCCGAAAGGACCACTTTGGGCACCATCATCGGCTCGGTCAAGCGGCCGTCGGGACCGATGACGCGAACGCGAACCGACGGCTCGCTACGTTCCGCGCGGCCTTCCGCCTGAGCCGAAGCTCGTGATGCGTCCAGGAAGGTGGCACATCCGCAGCCGATGGCGAACATACCGGTAAGCAAAGCAGTTTTGATCGATTGAATGGGCATGGGAATCCCTCATCTTTTTCCAACACACGTCTTGTTCATCGGTTCTTACCCGATTTTAGCCACTACGATACCATAGCGGCAAGTTGCTTCGCTGGACACCTTTTTCCTCGGTAATCTCTGCCAGGGGAGGTCGCCCCGACACCAAGAGGCCGTGATCAGCACGGGAGCAGAGCTATCGATCTGTCGACCTGAAAATCCAAGGTCGCTTCGACATGGTGACGCCGAGCGACCGAAATAACCACACTGGATGTAGCATCGCGACCTTGAAACCCGCAATAGGGGGTTGACAAATCGATGGTTTTAGCGGTAGGTTGATTGGAATCGGCATGAGACACGAATTGCTACGAAGGCTCGTTCGAGCTTTTGTATTTGCGAGATTTTCGGGAACAATCCAAGCTAGTTTTCCATTTCGCGTGTAGAGGTCTTAGGAGTTCGGTGGGACCGTCAGATCGTCGGGTCTGACAACAGAACCTGTGGAGGTGTACCATGCGTCCCCGTCGTCTGGGTGTCGAGCAGCTCGAGTCGCGTGTCGTGTTGAGTGGTCTGGGGCCTGTGTTGGGTCCGCCGTCGTTCGAATGGGTTTCGGTGATCGCCAGTCTCCACGATCAGGCTGGACCGCCGCAGGCGGTCGCCCAGGGACTCGTCAATCAAATGGGCGGAAGACTGGGCCACGTCTACGAGCATGCCTTGAGCGGATTCTCTGCTCAGTTGCCTTCGCCAGCCTTTGACGTGTTGTCCAGGAATCCGCAGATCAAGACCGTGGAACTGGACATGCTGCTGCACACCACGGGCCAAACGGTGCCGACGGGAGTGATGCGGATCGGCACGCTGGACAGCAGCGTAGCCGCGATTGGCTCGCAGCAAGAAATCGACGTCGGAATCGCGATTATCGACACGGGCATACAGTCCGATCATCCAGATTTAAACGTCGCCGGGGGAATTCACTACGGCTACCGTAGCACCGGCCCCCCGTCGCGCCGTGGCTTGTTCGTGGATAATAATTACAACGACGACAACGGTCACGGGACACACGTCGCGGGTATTGCTGCGGCTTTGGATAACGATTTTGGCGTGGTCGGCGTAGCGCCCGGTGCTCCTCTGTATGCAGTCAAGGTACTGGATGCCAATGGCCAAGGTTATCTTTCGAACATCATTAAAGGCATCGATTGGGTCACTGCGAACTCTGAGAACATCAAAGTTGCCAATATGAGCCTCGGGGGGACCGGAATCAGTGACGCGTATCGGGAAGCGATCCAGAACAGCGTCGCCGCCGGGATCGTCTACGTGGTTTCAGCGGGAAATGATTGGGCAGACATCCACGGTAACGACAAAATCTTCAACACCGCCGATGACTTTATTCCGGCCGCCTATCCGGAAGTCGCCACGATCTCCGCCTTCGCCGACTCCGACGGCTTACCGGGCGGTTCTGGAGGTGACACAAGTTGGGGACAATACGGGCGGGATGATGGTTGGTGGCACCCGAGCAACTTCAGCAACAGCGAATGGGATGGGAACAGCGATTTCATCGCCAAAAACCCCGTCGTCTCGACCGGATTTGGCATCGATTTGGTCATGCCTGGCGTGGATATTTACTCGACTCACATCAACAACGGATACGCGACGTACAGCGGTACCAGCATGGCCGCGCCGCATGCTGCTGGTTTGGCCGCGCTGTACATCCATGCCAATGGCCGGGCCACGGATGCAGCCGGAGTTTACGCGATTCGTCAAGCCCTGATAGATCAAGGCAAAGCGTGGCAGGACCCGGATTACGGCCTGGCAGAACTTTGGGGTCCCGATCCACATGAGGAAAATCTGGGTTGGGCGGGTGATGAAGAGATGGTGCTGACGGTCAACTTTATTCATCCGGCTGAGGGAGCCGTGCTCTATGACACGGTCGAAATCATCGCCGTTGCGACACATGCAGACCCAGAGATCCCCATTGATGATGTGCTTTTTCATGTGGGAAACCAGGCAATCCAGGGCAATTGGGATGCAGAACAAGAACATTGGTCCGCGTCCTGGGATACGACTGATTTCGTCGACGCCGATTACGTGCTGACCGCCGAGGCCATCGCCAGCGACGACTCGGCATCGACCAGCGTCACGGTCACGGTGCAAAATGCCATCATCCCAACCCAGGTGTTCATCGCCTCGCCAATGGACGGGGCCACGGTTTCGGGCGAGGTCAAAATCACCGCCGAGGTCATCGCCGATCCGCGGGTCGAGGTGGCCGGCGTCGAATTCCATGTAGACGATTCCCCTATCGGCGATGGAGTATACAAAGACAATGTTTGGTCGTTCACGTGGGACACGACGGACTCATGGGCTGATGCTGACTACGAAGTCTGGGCTGTCGTCGCTTACGAAGAAGACGTTATTGCTGCCACCAGCGATCCTGTCACGGTGACGGTGCAAAACGTCGTTTCGACGGCTACCATGACTGCGGAACTGGACGGCAGAGCGGTCAATGTCAACCGCAACTTCTGGCGAGCTGAAGCGACGGTGACGGTCGTCGATGCGAACGCGGGTGGGCCTCTTGAAGGCGCCACGGTATGGGGCCAATGGAATAGCGGTTCTACTGTGAACAGCACGACCGATTCGAATGGCATTACCGTGTTCGACAGTGGCAATCTGCGCAGGAACCAGGTGGACAGCATTAACTTCACTTTGCTCACGGTGGAATTGGCAGGCTACGACGACTACTTGGACACGGCCACCATCACCGTCAACCAAAATGGCTCGACCAGCGTCCAGGCAGCTCAACAGGACGGCTCGCCGGTGCCCTGGCAGGCGGCGCTGGCAGACGATTCGCCAGGCGGGAATTCGCTCGCTTTGCCGGATGCGTCTGCGAGTCCAGCGGGGGCCACGTCTCCGGCCGCGACTGCCGCTGCGGATGACGATGCGTACCGAGTCGCTGGCTCCACGGCACCCGCGGTCGCTGATCGAAGTCCCACGCTCGCTCGACCCGATGCGGACTCGCCAGCGGATGATCTACCGATCACCGATCCGGACGCATGGAGCGAGTACGCAGCGGACGTCGATCAACTGCTGGCCGTCGGATGGTGAAATCTTGGGATGACGGCTTTCACGGTTGATGGGCTGGTTGGATGATCGTGTGCAAGCGGTTGGTGGGCAGGTCGGTCAACACTTGGGTTTGGCGACCGTGCCAACGGATCTCGACGCGGTCGACGCGGTCGTGGGACCCCAAGCCGAAGTGCAGTCGCGAACCGAAATGGCCTTGGTAGCCGCGCCCGCTGTGAACCTCGGCGATCTGCACCAAATCGCCGGCCGTCACGGTCACTCGGCTGCCAACCGCGTCCCGGTTGCTCCCGGTGCCGCGCAACTGGATCTGAAGCCAATGATGGTCGTTTTCCGACTCGTTCCGCAGGATGGTCGGCTGGTCGCGGATGTTCAGGATCACCACATCGATGCGGCCGTCGTTGTCCAGATCGTCGAATGCCGTGCCTCGGCTGGCTCGGACCGGCAAGAGCCCATCCCCGGCCTGGTCCGAGATGTCGACGAACCTCGCTTCCCCCGTTTCGATCAGCTTGTTCTGCAACAGCACGTTGCGCGCTCGCCAAGCGGTGCTGCTGTCGCGCAGTTCGGCATTATCCTCGGTGTGCCCGTTGGCGATGAACACATCGCGGTCGCCATCGTTGTCAAAGTCGATCAAGCCGGTCCCCCAGTTCACGTGCTGCAACGTTCCGGCGCCGGCGTCGGTCCGCAGCGTGACATCCTCCAGCATGCCGTCGCCCAGATTGCGGTACAGCACCGGCAATTCGCTTTGGTACGAGGTCATGAAGAAATCCAGCAGCCCATCGTTATCGTAATCCGCACAATCCACGCCCATGCTGGCGTTCTCGTCACCGTAGAAGTTGTAGGCAACGCCGATCAGCAGGCCGACTTCTTCAAATT
>SKVE01000460.1 GCA_007129635.1 Planctomycetaceae bacterium | reverse complement strand
CGCGGGCACATCCTGATGGCGGACCAAGTGGTCGACCCGCAAGGCGATCCGCTGGTCGTGGGGTTTCGTATCGACCCGCAGGTGATCGCGGCGATGCGGCATCTGCACGTCGGGCGTCTGGTGACGGTTCAACAACCCGTGCGTTTGCCGACCGCTCGCCGGGAACTGGGCGAACAATACGATGCGCTGGCGGCGGACATGGAGACGGCGGCAGTGGCTCAGGTCTGCGCGCGGCACAAAACGCGTTTCTTGTCGGTACGAGTGATCGCGGACCAGGTGGATGATCGCATGCCCATCGAAGTCGAGCGGATGATGGCGAAATCCAGTTGGGCTGCGAAGCTGGGCGTGGTGACCGGGGCATTGCTCAAGCGGCCATCGAGTGTCAAAGATTGGTGGCACTTGCAGCAACAAGCCTTGCAGGCATCCGATCGCCTGGCGGAATTCCTGCGGGGGATTCTGCCGCAATTGACCGGTCAAGACGGGAAGACGGCATGACGGCAACCTTGAAGACCGTCACCTTGGGCTGCAAGGTGAATCAATACGAAACGCAGTATGTCCGCGAGGGCCTGCTGAGCATCGGTTTCTCGGACGCGGCGGCCGATCAGGCGGCCGATTTGTGTGTGGTCAATACCTGCACGGTGACTGCCGAAGGGGATTCGAAGAGCCGCCAGATCATCCGCCGGTTGGCAAGAGAGAATCCAGGATCGCAGATCGTGGTCATGGGCTGCTACGCGACTCGTGCGCCAAAGGAGGTCGCCGCCTTGCCCGGTGTGGTCCAGGTGGTGACGGACAAACGGGAGCTGCCCGATCTGCTGGGCCGTTTCGGCGTACGGGATATCCCGGATGGCATCTCGCGTTTCGGCGACCGTAGCCGAGCTTACATCAAGGTCCAGGACGGTTGCATGTTGCGATGCAGCTACTGCATCATCCCCAAAGTTCGGCCGCAGCTTACCAGTCGGCCCATCGATTCGATCCTGGACGAGGTCCACCGGTTGGTGGCCAACGGGTATCGTGAACTGGTGCTGACGGGCGTTCATCTGGGGCATTACGGAGTCGACTGGAACTGGCACAAGCCGAAATCGGATTGGATCCGACTGGCCGATCTCGTGCGGCGGATCGCCCAACTGGACGGCGATTTCCGCCTTCGATTGTCCAGCATCGAAGCGACGGAGGTGACGCGCGAATTGTTGCAGGTCATGGCCGACGATCCTGCGAAGATCTGTCCCCACTTGCACATCTGCCTGCAAAGCGGATCCGACACGATCCTGCGCAGGATGCGCCGCCGCTGGTCGACTCGATTGTTCGTCGATCGCTGCCGCTTGGCGGCGCAGATGCTGGACCTGCCGGCGTTGACCACCGATGTCATCGTGGGGTTCCCGGGGGAAACCGAAGCGGATTTCGAGCAGACGTGCCGCGTTGTGCAAGAGGTAGGATTCTCCAAGATCCACGTGTTTCCGTTCAGCTTGCGACAGGGCACCGCAGCCGCGCAGATGCCGGACCAGGTACCGCGGGCGATCCGCGCTCAGCGCGGGCAGCGGATCGCCGAGATCGAACGGGATCTGCGCGAACGTTATTTTCGTAGCCTGCTGGGCAGACGCCTCCGCGTGCTGGTCGAATCCGCCAGCGATCCACAGCGCCAGCAGGCCGTGGGAACTTCGTGCCGTTACGCACCGGTCGAGCTGACCGAGCCATCGATGGCGGGGCGGCTGGTCGATGTGCAAGCCGAACAGGTGATCGACGGGCCCTGCATTCGCGCGCTGCCGATTTGACGCGCCGCAAAGGAGTTTGACAGATGTTACATGCAGTGATCATGGCGGGCGGTGCCGGTACCCGTTTCTGGCCGGCCAGTCGGACCCTTCTCCCAAAACAATTGCTGGACCTGGCGGGTCAGCGGACGATGATCCAGGAGACGTTCGACCGCCTGGACCCGCTGGTACCGCCCGATCGCGTGCTGGTGCTGACCAACCGCAATCTGGTCGATGCCGTCGTCCAGCAGTTGCCTCAGGTGCCGCCGCAGGGCATCCTGGGCGAACCGTGCAAGCGCGACACGGCGCCCTGCGTCGCCTTGGCGGCCGCGCTGCTGCTGCAGCGTGACGCGGACGCAGTGATGGTCGTGTTGCCCGCCGACCAGGTGATCCGCCAACAAGAGCCGTTCCGTCAAACGCTGGCGCTGGCGGAACGTTTGGTGCAGCAGGACGACCAGCGGATCGTGACCCTGGGAATCCAGCCGACCTATCCGGCAGAATCGTTCGGGTACATCGAGCGCGGCCCGAGCCTGCCGACGATCGTCGGCGAAGACACCCCAGTCTACCGGGTGAACCGCTTCCGCGAAAAACCCTCGGCCGATGTGGCTCGTCAGTACCTGGAAATCGGCGGCTTTTACTGGAATTCCGGGATCTTCGTCTGGAAGGCGGCGACGATCCTCCAGGCGATCCAGCAGTACGAACCCCAGATGCATGATCACATCTGCACGATCGCTGCGGCCGCCGACAGTGATCGGTTCGACGACGTCTTCGATCGTCAGTTTGCGGAAATCCAAGGCAAGTCCATCGATTTTGCCGTGCTGGAGCATTACGAGAACGTTGTGGTCATCCCAGCCAACTTCGACTGGGATGATCTGGGCAGTTGGCGATCGCTGGAAAGACTGTACGGTGTCGACCAGGCGGGCAATACAATCGTGGGGGCTCATGTGGGCATCCACACTTCGGGATCGATTGTTCGCACCAACGATACGCACCTGGTAGCCACGTTGGGCATGACCGATTGCATCATCGTCCACACCGAGGATGCCACGCTGGTGGCCAATAAGAACGACGAAGAGGCGATTCGGCAATTGGTTCAAATGATCAGGGAACAAGGATGGAATCAGTACCTATGAGACATCAGGCGTCGATGGAATCCGAGCGCGATCTGCATGGGAACGTGCCGCGCCGGGCGTATTCGGAGATGGCGTTCGCCGTTCGAGGGCGGATCGTCGCCCTGGCCACGATCGTCGCCGCACTCGGCTGGTTCGGGCCGATCCCCTTGGGACATGCCTGGCCACCCGACTGGCTGGCGCAGAGCGAGCCTTCAGCGCGGTGGAATATCGCGTCCCCGACGTTCGGCGGACTGCAGACGTGGACCGACGAACTGGTCTTCCGAGACTGGCGAATTCAACGCCAAGCCCTCACCGGGCATTACCGATTGCTGGATGATCAGGATCATCGCCGAGCTTGGGGAACATTCCAGCAATGCCGCAGCAAGCTGGACGACCTGAAGCAGCAACGGCAGCTAGCGCCGGTGCGTGGAACCGTGGTCCTCGTGCTGCACGGTCTGTTTCGGTCTCGTCATTCGATGTCGCCAATGGTCGAAGCGTTACAAGAAGAATCGGACTGGACCGTTATCAACGTCTCCTACGCCAGCACTCGAGATGGACTGGAGGGGCATGCCCAGGCCTTGGCCAAGGTGATGGAAAACCTGGACCCCGAAGTGACCAGGATCCATTTTGTCGCCCACAGCATGGGCAACCTGATCATCCGCCGTTATTTGCACGACGTGGACGTTGGTCGCGGCGGTCGCAGCGCCGACCCGCGACTGGGACGCATCGTCATGCTCGCCCCGCCGAATCAAGGCGCTCGTACGGCCGAGGCTTTTCGGCACGTCCTGGGGCTGGAAAAAATGGTGGGCAAAAGCACCGCTCAATTAGCTCGCGACTGGGACGATCTCAGCGAAACCCTGGCGACGCCGGCCGGCGAATTTGGTATCCTGGCTGGTGGAAAAAATGATGATCAGGGGATCAACCGCTGGCTGGACGGAGACGATGATTTCGTGGTGACCGTGGACGAGACCCGGCTGGCGGGTGCTATTGATTTCATGATCTTGCCGGTCTACCATCGCCAGATCATCAAGGACCCGCTGGCACACCAGTGCACGATCCGATTCCTGAAATACGGCTACTTTGTTTCCCCGGAAGCCCAACACCCGCTACCCATCGATGTGAGCCCGCAACCATGAACCTTGCCTTCTTTCCCACCCAAGGCCGCTTGGCCGGAATCGACTACGGAACCGTACGGATCGGTGTGGCCGTCTCCGACGAATCGCGCATCGTCGCCAGTCCCTTCGAAAACTACCAACGCCGCTCGACCCAAGCCGATGCGGATTACTTTCGAAAACTGGCGGAAAGCGAGCAGATCGTGGGGTTCGTCGTCGGCTTGCCCATCCACAACAGCGGTCGGGAGAGCCAGAAATCGGAAGAAGCCCGACGCTTCGGCCACTGGCTGCGCGACATCACCGACCGCCCCGTAACCTTCCACGACGAACGCTTCAGCTCGGTGCAAGCCGATCAATTGCTCGGCGACGCCGACTTGACCAGAAACAAGCGTCGAAAACGCCTGGACCAGGTCGCCGCCTCGATCATCCTGGCCTCCTTCCTGGAAAGCCACTGCCGCCAAACCGCCTCGCCCGGCGCGCTTGACGATTGACCCGCTCACGCCGTCCTTGCCCTTATCACGGAAAAACTTTGAATTTGTGGGCTTGGGGGGAGTGGTTGACTGTGCCCGGTTTTCCATATATAATTAGCCGATTGTAGCTTTAGGTTTCGAAGTCTCTTCCCGGCGACAGTGCACCCCTCCTTTTTAAGGGCTGCATTCTGTCCTTCTCCCCACTTCAGAGGAGCATTTGATGCGTAGCACTAATCATCGCTGTGGTTTCACCTTAGTGGAACTCCTGGTCGTGATTGCGATCATTGGAGTTCTGGTTGCGTTGCTCTTGCCGGCCGTGCAGGCGGCTCGGGAGGCCGCGCGGCGCGCCCAATGTACGAACAATCTGAAGCAGATTGGTCTCGCGTTGCACAACTATCACGATACCCATCAGACGTTTCCGTCGGGCGTGCTCAGCGAAAGGAACGGAACGCGGCCGACGGGCGACAACGGTCAGGAATTTGGTTGGTTGGTGCTGATCCTGCCCATGATGGAACAGCAGCCGATGTACGACCAATTGGCCCCCACGCGGCGGCCTCTGTGGCAGTTGCTCAACGATCCGGATCGCGATCTCGTCCAGACGCCGATCAGCGTCTACCGTTGCCCCTCGGACCGTACCGGCGACACCGTCCAGGGCACGCCGCAGGTCATGGATTTCCACGGGCGAGCGCAGGTGGGCACGAACTACTTCGGCGGCACGACAAGCTACCTGGGCAACGGCGGGTACTGGGAGCTGAACACCTCGGTCGGCCAAGGGCGCGGCCTGTTGTATCGCAACAGCTCGATCAGATTCCGCGACATTGTCGACGGAACCAGCAATACGTTCGCCGCAGGCGAACGCGACTTCGATTGCTCGTCCGGCGTCTGGGCCGGTACGCGTAACAGCACCGGGCCCGGACCACGCGGCAACAACTATCAGTTGGGCCGCGTCAGCATCCCGCTCAACTTCAAAAGCAACCCGACAGGCAACAATAGCTGCTGTGAAGGCTTCAGTAGCGCGCATCCCGGCGGAGCGAACTTCCTCCTGTGCGACGGGGCGGTGCGATTCGTCAGCGAAACGATCACCTTTGACAATGCCGGGGTTAACGTCCGCGACAGCGCCGGTCCCGAACCGGTGAACTACGCCAACCTCGGCACTTATCAGCGTTTGGGGATCATTGACGATCGCCAGACGGTCCCCGAATATTGAGCAGCACTGGCCGTATCCGATGATTTGAGACGCGCCAACCGGGGAAGGAATCCCCTCAGACGCTGAGCGCGATGTCCTCTGGAGAATGCAATATGACTCTTGAACTGCGCAGCCTCTGCTGCTTCTTATTGGTCGTGGTGTGCCTCGGTTGGACCGCCGGTTGCGGTGGCGACGGGCTGCCGTTGGGGAGGGTGACGGGAACGGTCACCCTCGACGGCCAGCCGTTAGAGCGTGCCGAGATCGTCTTCCAGCCGGAAGACGGCCGCCCGTCTTATGCCAAAACCGACAGCCAAGGAAGCTACGAGTTGATGTTCGGTGCGGATCAGCCCGGCGCACAGATCGGCCGGCACCGGGTGATGATCACCACCTTCGACGTCATCACCGAAGACGAAGAAAAGCCCCTCGAGATTCCCGAACGGCTTCCAGACCGATACCATCGGAACTCAGAGTTGGTCGAAGAGGTACAGTCTGGACGAAACGTGATCGACTTCGATCTGCGAGCCGAGTAGTCTTACGGATCCCAGTGAGCCATAAGGTAGGGCCATAAGGGACACCGATAGATTGATATGGGAGGGCCATAAGGGACACCGAT
>SKVE01000009.1 GCA_007129635.1 Planctomycetaceae bacterium | reverse complement strand
CCACCGCCACACCGGTCAGGATCGGGCCCCATCGAGATGTCAATAAACGGATCGAAGTATTCATCGCACCACCTGTTCAAGTATTGACCACGTTTTCCCCGCGACCCTGCAAGAACGCGCGGACGTTGCCCACAGCCGTATCCAACAGGCGTTGCCGAGCGGCTTGAGTTGCCCAGGCAATGTGCGGGGTGATCAGGCAGTTTTTGGCTCGCAGCAGCCGATTGTCGGCTCGCGGTGGTTCGATCGCCAAAACATCCAGGGCGGCACCGGCCAGTCGACCATCCTCCAACGCATCGGCCAAAGCCTGCTCGTCGATCAACGGGCCGCGTGAGGTGTTGATCAGCAACGCGGTGGATTTCATCATGGCCAACCGCCGAGCATCCATCAGATGCTGGGTGTCTTCGGTCAACGGACAATGCAGACTGACCACGTCGCTGGTCCGCAGAAGGGGCTCCCAATCGGTCCACTCAATGCCCTGGACGGTTCGGATCTGCGGATCATAACCCAGCACCCGCATGCCGAACGCCCGAGCCAACTGGCCCGTCGCCTGGCCGATGCGTCCCAAGCCGATCAGCCCCATGGTCCGGCCATCGAGTTCGATCAGCGGATGGTCCCAGTAGCAGAAGTCTTCGCTGGTCGTCCAGCGGCCCTGGCGAACCGTGTGGGCGTGATGGCCGACATGCTGAGTCAATTCCAGCAGCAAGGCGAAGGTCATCTGGGCCACCGAACGCGTGCCGTAGGTCGGGACATTGGTGACCGGGATACCTCGCTGCGACGCTGCATGGATATCCACCACGTCATAGCCGGTGGCCAGAACACCGATGTATCGCAAATCGGGCAATTGCTCGAGCACCTCCCGCATCAAAACCGTCTTATTCGTCAGGACAATCTGAGCCCCCAGGGACCGGCGAACGATCAGATCCGCCGGGGTGCGGTCGTAGATCTGGCAGTGTCCCATGGCGGTCAGTGCCTGCCAGGACAGATCGCCAGGGTTGAGCGTGTATCCGTCTAGGACAACGATGTTGGTCATGTCGCTGGTCTCTTATCGATGATTTCCTCCAGATGGCTGCGTAGTTGATCCCGATAGGTTTCCATCAGTTGATCGGAGATCTCGGCCATTGCTGCCATCAATTTCATGACGCTGACCATGGCCACAACAGCCTATTAGAACTGCATCTAGCTACACTTCAAGGGGCAATGCCTCACTGACCGGTAGCCGAACCGGTGGCAGACTTCTATAAATGAATTTTGAGTCGGAGCAGATGGATTGGCGGCAGGTGTTCCCTTGCAGCTCTTTCTAGCTGGATTTTGCAGGATGTTTGGAAAAGAATGCTGATCGCGATCGTTCATTACCATCTGAGTCGCGGCGGAGTGACGCAGGTTATCGCGAACCATCTGCGCGCTTTGCAGCTTCAGGCTGGGGACTTGGACCAGTTGCGGGTCGTGATCCTGCACGGCGGGCGTCAAGACGGCTGGTCGGATCGTTTGCCGGATGTCCCCACATTGGAATACACGGTTCGAGCGATTGCTGGCTTGGACTACGACGATCAACCTCGGGATAGCGACGATCTTGCGGGGGCGGTTCAATCTGCCCTGTATGAAATGGGGGGATCGCCACAGTCGACGGTGGTCCACGTCCACAACCATTCGCTGGGCAAGAACCCGACGCTGCCTTCCGCGCTGTACCGATTGGCGGAAGATGGATGGCCACTGCTACTGCATCTGCATGACTTTGCCGAGGATTTTCGCCCGGACAATTATCGGCGGCTGACTGGTGCCAATGGCCGGAAGACACCGGCCGAAACGATCTCTGCGATCTACCCCACGGCATCGCACGTTCACTACGCGGTATTGAACCAGCGTGATGCGGGGATTCTATCGACGGCGGGAATCGATCCCGCTCAATTGCATGTGCTGCCCAACGCGGTGGGTGACTTCGGGGCGTTGCCGTCGCGCCACACCGCGCGTCGAGAACTGCACCGCGTTTGCGGAATCCCCACGCAGCGACCTTTGCTGCTGTACCCGGTCCGAGGGATTCGCCGGAAGAATTTGGGCGAGGCGTTGATGTGGTCGTCGCTGGCCGCCGATCGAGGCTATGTCGGAATGACGTTGGCCCCCGCGACGCTGGCTGAAATTCCTTCGTATCAGCGCTGGAAGTCGCTGGCCGCTTCGTTGGGGCTGCCGATGGTTTTCGAGTTGGGGAGCGTTTCCGGTTTGAGCTATGCCGGTAACCTGGCCGCGGCCGATCGGATGCTGACGACCAGTGTCGCCGAGGGGTTTGGTCTCGTGTTCCTCGAATCGTGGCTGGCGGGCAAATCGTTGGCGGGCAGGAATCTGCCCGAAATCACCTCGGACTTCGTCCAGGCGGGATTGCGGCTGGATGAACTCGACTTGCGACTGGATGTCCCTCTGGAGTGGATCGGCGTGTCGCGCTGGCAGCGAGCGTTCCAGCAGGCCTATACCGAGACATTGGCCCGTTTTGGACGTCCAACTCCATCGCCGGCCGCATTTCGCGACGCCTGGGACAAGTTGAGTCAAGATGGCTGGGTCGACTTTGCCGCACTGCCTTCCGATTTGCAGCAGGAGGTGGTTGAATTGGTCAGCAATAGCAGCGAGCGGCGTCAGCAGGTACTCGCGCACCATCCGCGGATCGCCCAAGTTCTGGACGCCGTCCAGCCATCGCAAGATACCATCGCCCACAACGCGCAGGTGGTTCGGAATGCTTATTCGTTGGCGGCCTGCGGACGACGATTGGTGGATCTATATCGTGACATATTATCTCGAACGCCCGACGGCGGCGTGCGACCTTTGGCCGACAGCGAGCGAATTCTGGACGAGTTTTTGAAGCCAGAGCGGTTTCACCCCATACGAGTCGAGGCATGACCAACAGCATTCGAGAGATCATTCAACGACACAGTCGGCCGCTCAGCCCACAACCGACTGTCACACCGTCGCGACATCGATCGCTGGGGGCGATCGATACCGTGCTGTTCGACATCTATGGAACGCTGTTGATCAGCGGCAGTGGCGACATCGGTGGCGGCGATGCTGCGGCTCGAGCCACTGCCTTGGCCGAAGCGCTGCAGGCGGTCGGCGTTTCATTACGACATGCACCCGAAGCAGCGCTGAAACAGTGGTACGAGGTGATTCAAGGCCGCCATCGGCAGGCTCGCGAGTCCGGTGTCGAATTTCCCGAGATCGACATCATCGAAGTCTGGGACGAGGCATTGGCCGGGTGGACAAGCCAGCATTGGATCCCGGCCACGGAAGTGGACCCGGCCGTATTGGCCGTGGAATTCGAAGTTCGAGCGAACCCCGTCTGGCCGATGCCCGGCATGGTGCCCACGCTGAACCGCCTGCGCCAGACCGGCAGACGTTTGGGGATCATCAGCAATGCCCAGTTCTTTACCTTAGAAATATTTCCGGCGCTGGTGGAGCAGACAATGGATAGGCTGGGTTTCGATCCGGACTTACAATTCTATTCGTATCGTTATGGTCAAGCCAAACCGGGGCAGGCCATGTATCGCTTGGCCGTCGACGCATTGCGTAAGCGGGGAATATCGCCAGAGGTTGTGCTCTACGTGGGTAACGATATGCGAAACGATATTGCTCCGGCGGCAAGTTGTGGATTTCGCACGGCGCTGTTCGCCGGGGATGCCCGAAGTCTCCGGCTGCGGCCTGGCGAACCGCTCTGCGATGGAGTCAAAGCGGATATCGTTGTCAAAGAATTAGCCGATTTGCTACACTGCCTGGGCTGATTGGAACTACCGGACGCAGCGGATTTATCAAGGAAACAGCATGGGGCGAAAGATTGGTTTCGTATCGACGCGATTCGCCGGCACGGACGGGGTATCGCTGGAGAGTGCCAAGTGGGCCGAGGTGCTGTGGCATCATGAGCACATGAGCTTCTGGTATGCAGGGCGACTGGATCGCGACGCCTCGATCAGCATGCTCGTGCCCGAGGCTTGTTTTGCCCACCCGGATAATGTTTGGATCAACGAGCGCGTCTTCGGCCGCTTTACTCGTCAGCCCGAAGTGACGCGACGGATTTACGAACTGAGCGAGTACTTGAAGCAAACGCTCTACGATTTCGTCAAGCAGTTTGACATCGAGATCCTGCTGGTCGAAAACGCGCTGTGTATCCCGATGCACATCCCGTTGGGCGTGGCTTTGACCCATTTTATCGCCGAGACGGGAATCCCCACGATCGCGCATCACCACGATTTCTACTGGGAACGGACGCGATTCTCGGTCAATGCCATCGGCGATATCCTGGACATGGCCTTCCCGCCGACTTCGGTAGCCATCCAGCATGTGACGATCAACACACTGGCCCAGGAGCAACTGGCCATGCGCAAAGGGGATTCTTCGCTGCTGATCCCCAATGTCTTGAATTTCGAACAAGCGCCTTCCGAGCCGGATGATTACGCGGCCGGGTTTCGCCAGGACATCGGATTGTCGGATGACGATATCTTGTTCCTGCAGCCGACACGAGTGGTGCCTCGCAAAGGTATTGAGCATTCGATTTCGCTGGTCGCTCGGTTGAACGATCCTCGCTGCAAATTGATCATCTCCCACGAATCGGGGGACGAGGGCGATGATTATATGCAAGACCTGAGAGAGATGGCCGACCAGGAGGGTGTCGACCTGCGTTTCGTCCATACCTCGGTGGGCGAGAAACGCTCGGAGGACGCCGACGGCCAACGTCGCTACACGTTGGCCGATGCCTACTCCCAGTCCGACGTCATTACCTATCCCAGCATTTATGAAGGATTTGGCAATGCGCTGTTGGAGGCCTTCTATTACCGCAAGCCCGTTCTGGTGAACCGTTACACGATCTTCATCAGCGATATCGAACCCAAGGGGTTTCGCACCATCGCGATCGACGGCTACCTGACCCGGGATGCCATCCAGCACGTGCGACGAGTGATCAACGATCCTGAGTATCGCGAGCAGATGGTCGAGCAGAATTACGAGTTGAGCAAAGCGTTCTTCAGTTACACCGTGCTGCGGCGGCGATTGCGAGTGCTGATCACCAACATCACCGGGATGGAAGATCTGTAAACCAAGTGCAGGGAGTCACGATGTCGGAGATCCAACGGTTGCAGCAACGGCTGCGGGAGATGTACGGAGCGTCCAGCGATGCATGGGCACCGCGCCTGGCCCATCTCGTGGCGTCGATGGATCCGACGCCGGTCGCGCGCGGTTCGTTATGGGACCAGCGCGACGCCGTGCTGATCGCCTATGGCGACCATGTGCTGGCGCCCGGCGAAAGGCCTCTGCGGGCATTGCGGGATCTGTTGGTCGAACAGGATCTGGCGTCGCTGTTCAGCACGATCCATCTGCTGCCGTTTTTCCCCGCTTCGTCGGATGACGGCTTTTCGGTCATCGATTACCGAGCCGTCGATCCTGCCTTGGGAGACTGGGACGACATTCAGTCGCTGGGGCAGCATTGTCATCTCATGTTCGATTTGGTACTGAATCACGTGTCGCAGCACAGCCACTGGTTTCAAGGGTACTTGGCGGGCCACGAACCGTACGTGAATTATTTTCACGAGATCGATGCGGACGCGGACGTCTCGCTGGTGGCGCGACCGCGCAGCCTGCCGTTGTTGACTCCGTTTGCGACCAGCCGCGGCACTCGTCACCTATGGACGACGTTCAGCGGCGATCAGATCGACCTGAATTTCGACCAACCGGCGGTATTGCTCGAACTGGCCGAGGTATTGCTGGAATATGTGCGACGTGGTGCCCGGATCATCCGACTGGACGCCGTGGCGTACGTTGGGAAACAATTGGGTACGTCCTGCATCCATCTGCCTCAGGCCCACCAAGTAGTCAAATTCTTTCGCGATTTCCTGCAGGTCGTCGCCCCCGGAGTCTTATTGCTGACCGAAACCAATGTGCCTCATGCGGAGAATATCAGCTACTTCGGCCAGGGCGACGAAGCGCACATGGTCTATCAGTTCAGCCTGCCGCCGCTGTTGCTGGACGCTTGGCTGAACGAAGACGCGGGACCACTGGTCCGCTGGCTGGCCGATCTGCAACCGGCTCCGCCAGGCACCACGTTCTTTAACTTCTCGGCGTCGCATGACGGGATCGGCGTGCGGCCGCTGGAAGGGCTGGTATCGGGCGAGCGGTTCAACCGATTGATCCGAGCGGTCGGCGAACGAGGGGGGATGGTCAGCACGCGTCGTATGCCGGACGGCAGCGATGCACCCTACGAATTGAACATCACCTAT
>SKVE01000731.1 GCA_007129635.1 Planctomycetaceae bacterium | reverse complement strand
TCGGAAAAGATCATCAATTCGAACGAGGCGGGTACCCGCACCCCATCGACAACTTTGTCCCGCACGCCGTCGCCATCAGTGTCGCGCCAGCCCGCCTGGTCCAACAATTGCCTGGCCTTATCCAGATCGAACGGGATGGGCTCGATCGAGCTGTCCGCGGCCGAACTGCCGGGCAAAAACGGACCGGAAACCGGCACGGCCAACCCATGGAAGACTTCGTCGATAATCTGCTGAAGCGGCGTCGCATGTGCCAATGCCAGGCGGAATTCCCGGTCGCGGAATACGGGGCGGTTCAGGTTGTAGCCGATGTACCGGTACCCCGGATATTCGAACTCGACCAAATGGACCTTGCCACCTTGGACGTTGGCATTGGTCTCACTCTGCAGCCACAGATCCTTATCGGGAAAGCTCGCCCAGTCCAACTCGTTCTGCAACGTCATCTGGACCATCGTGTTCGTATTGGGAATGCACCGCATCCGAATCTGGTTGAAAAAAAACGGTTCGCCCCAGTAATCGTCGAAGCGGTCCAGTACAAGACGTTCGTCGCGAGACCATTCGCGGAACATCATCGGGCCGGTCCCGCACATCATGCTGTTGGCCCAGTGATTGTTAAACCCTTCCGCGAATTCCCTGGAGGTGAAATCGAACGAGATCGGTTCCCCGCTTTCGTCGACCGAATAGACGTGCCGCGGAATGATGGGCACCGCCCCCAACGTGAATTCTGCAGCCAGGAAATAGGGCTCGGTCCAGCGGATCTCGACCGTATAGTCGTCCACGACGTTGACCGAGATCTTAAAACGATCCGATTCGTCTTGGGCGTCCGGATTCTCGAAGTAGCTGCGCAGATGCGCCGCGTCGACGTGCGGGTTCAACAGGCAATCGAAAGTGAACTTGACATCCCGTGCCGTGAATTCGCGATCCGGCAAGGGTTGACCGTTGGGCAACTTCATCGGGTGCCAGCGGACCCCACGGCGCAAGTGGATGGTAAAGGTCAACGTCTCTTCGTCGAACTCCCAGCTTTCTGCCAAGGCGGGCAACAATTGATCCGGATCGGCGTAATCCGCTGCGGCCATCCCCTCGTAGACCTGCCGCTGGAATGCGCTGCTGACCGTATCGCTGGCGGTGATCGCGTTCAACGTGTTCGTGTCGTTCCCGTACGCCAACAGCAACGTGTCCCGCTCGGCAGGCATCACCCCGCCGCGAGTTTCACGCAGCAGCGCGCTTCCCGTTTGCCCGTCGGGCGTCCTACCACGGCCGCTACCGACATCCGGGCCGGAACCTCCGCCACATCCCGGGCCGGTCAACAGCAGCAGGCAGGACAGCACGAAACCAGTCAAAATCAAAGAGATTCGCATGAAATTTGGCCTCGATTCCATAATTCGGTGAACCGAACTCGCAGAGAATCCGGCACGCTAATAGTCAGCCTACCGAATCGTCCACAAATCGTCAAGAATGATCCGGCTTCGGTTGGGATTGCCCCCGTAGACGGGGTGTCGAGTCTTTGGTATTACGGAATTGGGGCTGGAGAGTTCGATAACGATGAAGATTCCCAAATACTGGGCCAAGGCGACGGTGCACAAGACCGACGCCGATGGGCACAAGATTACGTCAACTGCACGATCAAGCCACGCGCTGCCATGAAAACCTGCCGCTCGCTTGAGCGCCGAATAGGCTGATCCCGCCGCTTGCTGACAAGCAGTTCAAAACAAACCTTCAAGGGTGACTGCCTAAACAATACAAGGCCTGACGTGTGCGAAGGTACAAATGACCGGCGGCGCTGACGGGCGAGGCGAGTGTCTCGTCGTCCAGCTTGTTCTCGGCGATCTTGCGGAACTCGCGCGATGCTTCGACAACCGTCGTCAGGCCGCTGACGTTCTGGAAGTAAATCCGCCCGGCGGCGGCTAACGGCGAGGCACGATACTGACCCGGCAATCGTTCACGCCACACCACAGCCCCGGTCTCGGTGTCCAACGCTGTGGCAAAACCATCGTTGGTAACGAAGAACAGCAGATCCCGATAAACAACCGGGGTGGGACTATCCGAAGTGCCCCGATCATAGGACCAGAGGGCCGGGTTGGCGTCCAATGAGCCCGAAACCCCGCGCCGCACGGCGACCAGAGGATTGCGCATGCCTTGAGTTACATAGACCTTATCGCCCGAAACCACGGGGCCAGGGATCACGCGATTGCCTGTGAAACCGCTGAGCTGCCAAAGTCGCCGACCGGTGTTCGGATCGTAAGCGTCCAACACCAACCCGCCGAATAGAATCATTTCGATGCCGTCGTCGGTCGGCTGCAGCACCGGTGTCGTGTAGGAATCACAGGGTTCGGACACTGCCGAGGTCGGGCGCGGCGTGTGCCAGAGAAGTTGGCCGGTGCGTTTGTGGTGAGCCACCACGTAGCTGGGCGCCGGCGGCTTTCCCAAATCGAGCAGGGAATCCTGCATACAGACCGAGATCACCGTATCCCCGTGCAGGACCGGACTGTTGGCATGCCCCCACCAGATCGTGTAGCGGCCGTAATCCTCCTGAAGATTGCGGTGCCAAAGCCGCTTTCCCGCAAAGTCGTAAGCAGCCAGATCGCCGCTGCCGAAATGCGCGATGACCACGTCGCCATCCACCGTGCATGAGGGGCTGGCCAGATTCTGCGTTGCGTGAAACTTCTGCTGCCCCCGCGCCGCCTCGCCCGTTACACCCGAAGTACCGCGAGGCGTAGATGCCGTGCCGACTGTTCGAGTCCAATCGATCGTACCGCTCGTCCTGTCCAGCTTCACCAGCAGCAGGTCGCGGTCGTCGACATGGCAAGTCAAAAAGATGGCATCGTCCCAGATGACCGGCGTGCTATTCCCCCATTCGGGCAGCGGGCTTTTCCAGAGCACGCCTTCTTGCTCGCTCCAGTCAGTGGGCAATTGGGTCTCGCGGCTGATCCCGTTATGGTCCGGACCGCGCCAATTCGGCCAGTGATCAGCAATAGCGAAAGAGGCGATCGCCCAGATGAGAACCCCGATCGGAATGGATCTTCTTGTGGCACACAAACGGTTGGGATGCTGGTTCATGGGGTAGCGACTCCTGGATTGGTTCGGCCGTCGAGGGAGCGAATGATTTCGGAAAACGCAGAAGTTGTCATTCCGACCAGCATACCGCCCCAACCAGCGTATGGAAACCAGTTGCCCAGCCCGGTCCCGTTTACGACGGCCTCCATAAAACAGGGACACACAATGACCAGGTTGACCAGGTTGACCAGGTTGACGTGAATCAATGAGTGTCCCCGTTGATCCCCGCGTTGACCGCGCGTCCCCGTTGACCGCGCGTTGATTGACGTTGATCCCGTTGACCCACCGGTTGACCATTGACTCGCGTTGACCCGTTGATCGTGTTGACCTTCACCCGTGGACCGCTGTGGGTTCACCCGCAAGACTGTGGCCTTGTCGGCCGCTACCTTGACCCCAGCGAAGCGCTGCGGAACGGGCTGGCTGGCACGATGGCGGGCCTTTATTGGCCGGGGCGATCCTGTTTCAGGTGGTTGAAGTCCGGCTCGTGTTGTACCGACGACCGCAGCGCATCGAGTGTGGGGCCTGGGTCTGGGGACGCGCGGCCAGACCGCATTTTGTCACGGAATCGCCGATCGCTGCGCTGGTAGATCCAGATCGCCCCTGCCATCACGGCCAGCAGCGTCAGGAACAACCCGCCGCCGATCCACCCCCACAGCGGATTCGACTCGGTCCGTTGTTGGACAACTTGCGGCGTGACCGCCAAAAACAGAGGCCCCAACTGGCGTTTGTCCTGACCGAATTTTTGCACAAATTCGGTGCGGTATGCCCACAGCTTGAAGTAGAAGCCGGCAACCAGCAGTTGCTGGTCGACATCCGAGCCTTCCGCCAGCCCCTCGGGTAGCTGCAGCACGTTGCAATGCGCAGGGTAGAAATTCCGAAATACCGGGCCATCCGTCTCGCCCGGTCGCGATACCAATCGTACTTCCTGGTCGCCAAGCGGGACCTGGAGATCGATCTGATAGTAGTGATCGATGCCCAATCGTTGGTGGATATCCGGGTCGTCGATCATGATCTTTTGCACACGTCGCGCTCGAGCGAAAAACGCCAGTAGCCGGCCTTGCCATTGCTCGGGTTGGTTCAACAGTTGGCCCAGGTCGAATTGCCGTGACGCCTGTTGCAGGATCATCGATTGCGAGGCGCGGCCGGTCGCTGCCAGGATCTGATAAAACGGTTCGCGATCACTGGCGACCAGCGGGCGGCCATTGCTCTGCCGCACGGCATCCAGCAGCCCAACATCGACCCCCAGGTCTCCCAGCAGGACTTCATCACGGCCGATACCCCACGGCGGATTCGGTCGATCGGGCAACCAGGCGATGCGTTCGGCAGTGAAGAACAGCCCGGCCGTCGATTCGTCGCCGGAACCGCTCTTCAGAAACAGCCCCAGACATGCCACACGTTCGTCCAATTCGGCCGTCTGCCGCCAAGCATCGGGCAACTGGCGCGAGAAGACCGTGACGGGGCTTGCCGTCTGGTCCAGGATCAAATCCACCTGAAAATATTCCCTGAACTCCATGCGCTCGGCGGCTTCCGGCGGCAACTGGCGCCGCGTTACCTGCTGGGCTCGCCCCCTTAGAGCGAAGATCTCGAAGCGATAGGAATCGGGATCCTCTGCCAAAATCTGCCAGGGCACGTCATCGCGGCGCCAGGCGTGCAGTTTATCCAGGCCGAATCGAGGCATATTCAGCAGGACCTTCCACAGCGTTTCTTCTTCGTCCGCAACCAAAGGTCGTCCATCGACAAATTGGCGCAGTTCGCTGTCTCCCACATTAAACAGGGACAACATCTCGCGAGCGCTGGACAAGCGTTGACCACCTGGATCAGGCCCTCGCGTCTCCGTCCGATTCCAGGGCAACCCGACCGTTGGTGTCGCGGGACCAGCGGGCGGACCGTCGTCGATCACCGCATTGGACTCGGTCGGGTTCTGGCCCATTGCCGGAGCAACACCCGACGGTACCGGGAACAGTTCCAGAACCATCCCGGCCAGGATCATCCCGATCATCCATCCTCGAAAACGTTGAACTGGACGCTCGTCGTTCATGATCTGGCTCCCTGTTTGGCTGCCGACGTTAATCGTTTGCGCAGCGCTCGAGGCGTCGATCGACCACTGACCCAATAAACCAGTGCCGCGACCCCCGAGCCAAAAACGGCCGTACCGGAGAACAGGGCCAGCCAGAATGTCCAGCCAGGCAGACGCTCGGGATCGGCCAGTCCGATGGTGCTGGGCGACCACGACAACGTTCGTGACAAAAGGACAGGAGCCAGACGCGTACCGTCTTGAGCCGGATAGGGCCAGCGTTTGAAAAAGAAGCCCGTGACTTGCACCGGTTCGTCCATATCCAGAAACGATCCGGGAGCTTCTGCGATCGAGTCGGCCGGAAAACGCTCGGGGATCTCCAGGCTGTAAATGACGATCGGAGAATTCGAACCGCTCGGTTGAAGCCACAGACGGAAATAGTGGGTGATCCCGTAAATGTTTTCGGGTGCCTCCATGAACTCAGCTCGCCGAGCCGTCCCTTGCACGGTGACCAGGCGTCCGCGATACACGTCCGGCTGCTTGAACAATTGGCCGAAGCTGACCATCGGCGGGGCCGTCTGCGAAGGATCGCCCACATCGTTGACCGCCAACCGCTCCAACAGCCGGAACCAGGCGTCCGTCTCGGCAGCTCGAAAAACGGTATTGTCTCGAATCTCCGCCAAAAACACGGTATCCAGTTCGGTCTGGATACGTTCGATCTCCGCCTGGTGCGCGGTGGTCGACGGCGGCGATTCGGCCAGTTGCTTCAACGCGGGCAGCGATTGCTTTTGCCACTGCTGCTGCATCTGGTCCAGGATG
This sequence comes from Planctomycetaceae bacterium, assembly GCA_007129635.1. Classification (GTDB taxonomy): domain Bacteria; phylum Planctomycetota; class Planctomycetia; order Pirellulales; family Pirellulaceae; genus SKKK01. The sequence continues at coordinate 366 of SKVE01000731.1, read as the reverse complement.
TCCAGCCATTGCCGTCGCTCGTCCTGAGTCAAGGTGATCTCGTCGTCATCCAGCGACTGACGAGCCTGTTGCAGGTAGTGGTTCCAACCTTCGTCCAGCCACGCCACCAGGTCCGGCCAGGCCTGACGAGTTGGCGGGTCAGCCAGTTGGCCGTCGCGAGCCGATTTCAATCCGCTTAAAAACCGTGGACGCATGCCTCGGTCCATGGCTCGAATCAGGCCCGACCAAGCATCGGTTTCCGCCTGAGCCAAACGAGCCGTGTCTGACGAAGGGTCTTCCGGTTCCGGCAAAACCGGCGGGGATGGTGCCGGGGACGGCTGCTGGTCCGTTCGGATTCCCATCACCAGCGGCCCAAAGTTGGAATCC
>SKVE01000509.1 GCA_007129635.1 Planctomycetaceae bacterium | reverse complement strand
TCTTCCGTTTATGGTATGATACGGCCCACACGTTCTAGTACTTTTTGGTTGAAACGGGGGAAGGGGCTGGGCGTCGTTTCCGGCGAAGCCGCTTTCTATGCGGTGAATCGTCAACCGGAAAAGAGTCGCGCCTCAAAACTTAATGTCGCACCACGGGAACGAAACGATGCCACAGACTGCCGCGTACAATTTCCATCCACCACGTCGCGTGGCTGAAGTAGCCATCGAGCTGGGATTGGATCCCGAGGTGATTCTGCCTCATGGGCATTACATCGCCAAGATTCCCATCGATCAACTGGCCGCTCGAAACGATCAGCCGGATGGCGATCTTGTGCTGGTCACGGCGATGACCCCGACTCCGACGGGCGAGGGAAAAACGACCACGACCATCGGATTGGGCGACGCTCTGCGACGACTTGGTAAACGGGCCATGATCTGTCTGCGCGAACCATCGCTGGGACCGTATTTTGGGATCAAAGGCGGCGGGACGGGCGCGGGGCGTGCCCAGGTGGTGCCGGCCGAGGACATCAACCTGCACTTTGTCGGCGACATGTACTCGGTCAGCAAGGCGAATAATCTGCTGGCGGCCATGGTCGACAATCATCTGCAGCACGGCAACGAACTGGGGATCGACCCGCGGCGGATCGTGTTGCGACGGGTCATCGACTTGAACGATCGCGCGTTGCGTGAAATCTTCATCGGACTGGGCGGCGTCAAGCACGGGATTCCGCGTCAGGAGGGTTTCAACATCACCCCGGCCTCGGAAGTGATGGCCATCCTTTGTCTGGCACGCGATTTTTCCGACCTGGGACGTCGACTGGGCGACATGGTTGTCGGGTTCACCTATGGCGGCAAGCCGATCCAAGCGCGCAGCATCCAGGCGGACGGGGCCATGCAGGTACTGTTGCGCGATGCCATTCACCCCAATCTGGTGCAAACGATCGAAGGCACGCCAGCGCTGGTGCACGGCGGGCCGTTCGCCAACATCGCGCAGGGCACCAATACCGCGATCGCCACGCGCATGGCGCTGAAGCTGGCAGAGGTCGTGGTGACCGAAGCGGGTTTTGCCAGCGATCTGGGCGCCGAGAAGTTCTTCAACATCAAGTGCCGCATCGCGGGACTGAACCCCAACGGTGTGGTGATCGTCGCGACGGTCCAAGCCGTCGTGCATCATGGTGGATTCACCGAAGACGGAGGCTTGGGCAATCTGGCCAAGCACATCGAAAACGTGCGACTGTTCAACCTGGAACCGGTCGTCGCCTTGAATCGATTCGAAGGTGATCGCGACGAAGACCTTCAACGCATCGTCGAATTCTGCCGCCAGCAGGGTGTCGAAGCGGTCGTAGCGACTCATTTTGCCGATGGTGGGCAGGGGGCGATCGAACTGGGCGAAGCCGTGTTACGGAACATCGAAAACAATCGGCCGCGCAAGCTGCGATTTCCCTATTCGCTGGAGATGCCTCTGCGGGACAAGATCGTCGCGTTGGCCCAAGGGTTGTACGGTGCTCGGGATGTGGACTTCGACCGCAAAGCCAAGCAGGATCTGCGGCTGTTGGAAACGTCGGGCTACGGCGGTCTGCCCGTCTGTATTGCCAAGACGCCCAAGTCGCTTTCGGATGATCCCAAGCTGATCGGTCGCCCACGCGATTTCCTGCTGGAAGTGAACGAACTGCGGATCAGTGCCGGGGCCGGTTTTGTGGTGGTGATCTGTGGCGAGATCATGACCATGCCCGGTTTGCCCAAGGTACCCGCTGCCGCGCGGATCAAGGTCGCGCCAGACGGCACGGCTACCGGGTTGGCATAGAAAAGGGGGGTGCCAGATTGGCGGGGCCAAAGCTGCAGGTGTCACGCCGGTCGTTCGCGGCGAAGACTTGGCACGTCCATCGTGCTGAACAGAATCAGGGGGACGAAGGCTGGTAAGAGGCTTGTTGCACCGATCTTGAGGCGGACGGATCATGATCGAGGGGCGGAAGAGCTTCCAGACTGGCCAGACTTTGTCGAGCCGCCTGGAGCGATGGGTCCAGCCGCAACGCGTGGTCCAGGTGATCGCGAGCCAATTCCGATCGGCCTTGACGTTTCAGCAGCATGCCCAGATTCGAGTGGGCGGCGGCGGGACCGACCACTCCAGCGAACACCTCGTAGCTGTCCGCTCGCCGATCCTGCATGCCCAACGAAATGGCCAGATTGATCGCGGCTCGATCATGGTCCGGCGCGGCCTGCAAAGCCTGGCGAAACCACTTCTCCGCCTCGGCCCATCGGTCGCGGCGCTGGTAGAACATGCCCAGGTCGTTCAGCAAATCCGCATCCTGCGGACGACGCGCCAGGGCCGCTTGATACTCGTGCAACGCCGCCTGGTCCTGGTCCAAGCGATCGTACAGGCGGCAGAGCCGACTGGCGTAATCGTAAGCCTGCGGAGCCAGCGATCGCGCTTGCTGGTACAAGAACAGTGCTTGACGATCATCGCCGTCGCGTTCCATTTGTTCTGCCGTTGCCCAACACCATTGGGCGGTGGCCGTCGAGTTGTCGACGGGTGGCTTATCCGATCCCCCAATCCCTGCCGGAAGAATGCTTCGGCCGGGCGAGGTCAAAGCACATCCTGAGTTCGAAGCCAACAACGTGCTGACAACCAACGCGAGCATCCAACCCATGAGTCGAGCAGTATTCGCGTTCAAAACATGCCTCCACCCATGCCACCCATGCCACCCATGCCACCCATGCCACCCATGCCGCCACCCATGCCGCCACCCATGCCGCCGCCCATACCACCACCCATACCACCACCCATACCACCACCCATGTACCCGCGGATGACCCGCTGCGACTCGAAACCGTACAGCGGTTCGGCGTCTGAGAATCCGACGATGATCGGGTAATGGCCGAGCGCAGGATCATGTTCCACCAACGCCAATTGCATCGCCTGGACGCGACGCTGGTCCAATTCCCTGTCCCCGCTGGGCTCGATCACGAAGGGATAAGGTGTTTGGGCAGCTCGATCGACCGCCCGATGCAGATGGCGTTGGCCGAACGAGCTGAGCTGGTCGCTGTCCCCCTGCCACTCGTACAAATAGAACATGAAGAAATCGCGATCCGCGCGGGCCGTCTGTTCCGCATGCCATTGGTCGCGATAGGTACCCGCCGGAGCCGGTACCGCACCGCAGGCGAAATCAGCACACGGTTGTTGCCGAGCGCCGAAATGTTGGCAGCCGCTGCACCACAGGACGCCGGTTGCCAGCAGCCAGATCAGGACCGCGCCGCCGCTTGGTTTACTGGATGTCTTCATGAGATGTCTTCCGATTCCGATGAACGTCGAGCCTCGTTGAACTCGTCAGAATGATTCGTATCAGTCCGAGATGCGATAGACCGTGGGGGCACCAGCTTGTTCTCGCGGTACGGCTGACCCCGCAGGCACCGATGGCGTGATGGTCAGGTAAGCAGCGTCGGATTCCATCCACCCGCCACTGTAGCCGCTGGGTCCGATGATGTATTGGTCACAGCCGTATTTTTCGAATTGCCGGATGCGATGATAGTCCGTACGCACCGGGCTGCGAAAATCCTGAGCCCGCCGACTCTCCATCCGGTTCCCCAGGAAGAACTCCTTATCCGTCGGCTCGAACATATCCGAACCCGGCAGCGGCAGCGTGCAACCGCGGCCCAGCGGATGAGCCAACTCCGGCGTAACGATCACCACCAGCTCTTGTTCGGTCGCCGTGTTGGACCTGTTAGAAAAAAGGGTGCCTACGATCGGCAGATCGCCGAGAAAGGGGGTACGCTTAGCGGTGCCTCTCAGCGTGGTGGTCATCAATCCGGCCATGGCCAGCGTTTCCCCATCACGCAACTCGACTGTGGTCCGAAAAGTTCTCGCATCTTGTGCCGATACATTGCTTCCACCGCTGTTGGTTTGATTGGTCGCGTCCAGCGTACTGACGGACCCTGCGATCTGCAGCCGAATGCGATCACGATCGGTGATAAACGGAGTGAAACTTAATTGCACTCCAACCTGTTCGAAAGCGACACCTTGGCCCACCGCCCCAAAGCCAGCCGTCGCCTGCGGGATGGGAATGCGATCTCCAGCGAAAAACGTTGCCGTTTGCCCGTTCAAGGCGACCACATTAGGCTCCGCTAAGACGCGCGCGAAATTCTGCTCGCGCAGGGCGTTTAATGCTAAGCGAAAATCGGGTTTGTTCACCGAGAAGTTACCGCCTGGCAGCGTTGCAAAATCTTGGGGCAGCAAGAGCGAGATGAAGCTGACATCGCCGCTGCCGCCGATCTCGACATCCGCTCCAATGGAACGTACGGCTTCGCGATCGACTTCCGCGACCGTCACCCGCAGCGTGACCTGTTGTTCTCCGGGGATTTCCAGCAGATTGATGATCCCGGCTTGGGCGATCGCCGTCGCATCCAGGACCGAACGGCGAGTCGCGGCGAGATCCTCCTGCTCGAAACGGTCCTGATCGATGTACAGATTCGTGACCGTCTCCTGCACCCTCGAGTCGCCCATTCGGCCTCGTTCGCCGCGTCGCGTTTGTGCGAGGATCGTCAGGATCTGTCCGGCTTCGATCGCGTCCTTGGCCTGGCCCCGAACGATCAAGCGGTCGCGGACGATCGACAACTGCACGTAACTGGCCGGGAACAGTTCGGCCAATTGACTCTCCAAATCCGACAAAGTTTCGCGAAACTGCGGATCCTCGAAGACCCGTAAGCGAAAACTCATCACCCGCTTGCCGGTATCGGTCGTGGGATCATTGAACCAGATGGTCAACACCGTGGTTCCCGGCTGCAATCCGACAATGGCGATCTCGGTGTCGGAGATGATATCCCAACGAGCGATGTTTTCGTCGGGCAGATAAAGACGCACTTCGGGCTTGGTCGCCCACTCGGCAAACAGCAGAATCCGGGGATGACCTACCAAGAGATTCAGATCCTGTTGCGGATCGATGATCTGCGGCACAAAGCGGTCTCTTTGGCGAGCCGCTTCCGGAGTCATCGGTTGGGGCAGCAATTCATTGGGCAAGCGGTGCTGAAAGGGCAGCGGAGAAGGCGTTTCGATCAATTCGGGTAACGGCGCGTCGGCGGCAGGCAGCAACGATTCGATGCTGTCGGATGCTCTTGGCACGATCATCGGTGCAATCTGCGGTCGATCCGAGACGACCTGAGCCCCCACGTGGGGTGTCCACGCGTGCAACAGGAAGGCTAAGCTTAGCCACCAAAGGCCAACAAGCGACCATCCGATCTTTGGAATCCTTCGCCATTGCCCGTCGCGGCAGAAGATCAGATTCCGCGCTTGGAAGAATTGTTTTTTCTCGGATGCCCCCATAAACCCCTCGCACTCCATTGACGGGAAAGGCGACGCATCAACGTAACGCCCACGTGCGAGGCCCAACCAGTAACGTTTGTATCGGCGAAGACGATTGTAGGGATGAAGAGAACTTTGACGATTCGCAGCGACAATGCCGCCAGTCCACAGAAATTGCGCCAACATTGGTGGTTTTCGTTTGGCCCAGCGGAACCCGTCGCCCGATTCGCGCCCCGATCCCAACGGGATCCCAGCTATTAGCCGGTGGTCGAGCGGAGCGATACCACCGGAGCACGGTCCGAAATAGCGCAATCCGATCCTGAAGGGATCGCAGCACCCCCCACGCTGGCATCCCTCCGGGATGCGAATGGATGATCCTGCCCGTAACCGGTGGTGGCGCTGTGCTAAGCACCGGCTAATGGCTGAAACCCGTTCGGGGTTCGCATGCGGCTGGCTCAGAGGGATTCGATGCGTTGCAGGATTTGGTGTTGGGTTAGGGGTTCGGCGACGGGGATCCGCAGGTAACGGGCGTTTTGGCAACAGCTATCCAGGATGATCTGTTGGTCATTGGGCGTTGCATAGCCGTCACCGCATGGTTCGTGACCATGGATCAATAAATTAGCATCGACCAACGCGGCGAAAGCCGCGGCGTTTTCAGCGCGGAAGTCCCGCCCCCAAACCAAGCGAAAGACGGCTCCATCAGCAGCCAGATCTTCGGGCGTCAAGGGGCGGTCGAAAAGGCAATGCGATAGGTGGGTGGCACCTATCGGGAATCGCAGCTATCAGGAATCCTCGCCGGTCGCCGGGAGATCGTTAGGCTCCCTGGCCACGAACGGGGGGCTCTAGACCACCTTTGCTGCTCGGCAATGTGATAAGTGGGTGGCACCTATCAGAAATCTTTGCTGCGCGGCAATGTGATAGGTGGGTGGCACCTATCGGGAATCGCAGCTATCAGGAATCCTCGGCGCTCGCC
>SKVE01000287.1 GCA_007129635.1 Planctomycetaceae bacterium | reverse complement strand
GGTCCAGAGATCTCGATGCACCGGGAAGGAACGATTTCGGCCTCTCTTCGTTGTACGCGGTTGCTGGTCAGACGATGCACTTCGACCGGTTTCGTCGGTCAGCGTGAGCCTGCCCGATCCAAGGTCGATGTCGGACCAACAGAGCGAGGCCAGTTCGGCAATCCGAGGGCCGGTACAGGTGAGGCTTGATATGGGTGGCGGACAGATGGGCGTGCCAACGTTCGCGGGGCGTGCTGTCCAAGCTTCGTCGACGTGGCCGAGGTGTTCTCTGGGGAAGTGCGCCATGTCCTGCTGTGCCTCAAGAAGGTGTACCGCGCCGATGCGGCGGCCAAGCGATTCAAGCTATCGGACGAGCTTCGGCTACACGTATCTGCTCAAGCATTGGGAACGGCTGACGCTTTTTCTTCGTTTGCCGGGCGTACATGTCGCTGATCCACAACTGTTACTTTGCCGGCGCCGATCCGTTGGATTACCTGACCCAAGTGCAGCGTCACGCGGAGCAGGCTCAAGCGGAACCCGCCCGCTGGATGCCCAGGAACTACCGCGAGCAGCTCGCACAGCAGTAATCTGCGACAACACTCCGCGACGGTCAGCGACATCGCACTGATCGGACGTCGCTGGCCGGCTTTCGAAAGCCGCCGCATCATCCGCTGCCGCCTGCGCTGTCATCAGATCCTTGAGACCGGTCATTTGGCACGCGGTTCGCCGCCCATGGAGAGCCCGTAGCGGCTGAGCGCCTGCGGATTGCGGGCCGGGTAGATCATCCGCAACCGCAACATCTCTTTGACCTCGTCCAACCCCGCGATGTCGGCGAACGTGACGTCAGTCGTGACGCAAGGAGCCGCGACGGCAGGGGAATCAGCGGCTGCGGCCTCAGCGGGACGTGCCAAAACCGTATCCGATTCCGGCTGAGCCGACCGCTGGCCTTGTTCGCTTTTCAGGGCACGCACCGAATCCAGCAATTGACCAGCCCGCTGGGCTAGCCGAAGTTTCTGGTCGTACTGCGTCGTCGCCGCCGCTTTCTGGAACAGCAACTCGCTGGCTCGAGCGTAGCTGACCACCGCGGCTTGCCGGTCGTGTCGGCCCAGCGCCCCGTTGCCGGCGTCGATCAGCTCGACCACGCAGCCATGGTTCTATGGGGATCTTTTGGCAACGTTGGGCGTTCTGTCGCCATCCGCTGAGGGACGACGGCGGAAAAGATGCCATCCATTCTGACCCGCGCCACGGCGCCCGATGGCAACGATCGCCAGCAGGACGACCAGGACGATCGATGTGGTCAGCAGGGCCGCGAGACTGCCTAGCCAGATGGCAGCGGCCACGTTGCGGATCAGGCCACCCACCATGTACGCGATGACCGCCGAAAGGAACAAGCCGCCGAAGATCAGGGTAACCAAGCCAAAGGTCAGCAGGAATCGCCAACGGCTGGCAGATCGATCGGCGCGCACAGTGGGCCGGTCCCCAAGCACCGCTTCGCATGCCAAGACGTTGGCGATGATGGCCAGCACAGAAATCGTCAGCGCCGCCAGCATGACATCTTGGCTGATCGTGATGCGCATCAGCAGGATCGCACCTAGCGTGCCCGCAGCCTGGACCAGACCGGCCAATACCCCCGCCCAACCTGGGATGCCGCGCCGCAGCAACAGGATCAGGCCGAGGATGGAGACCAAGGCCAGCCATCCCCAAAGCACTCGGGACACCCAGACCGCAGACGGGATGTCCGTCGCGTTGGGTGCCTGGGCGATCGGCACGTTGAACAACAGCATGACCGTCATCGACATGACAAGTCCCCGCGTCGTGAATCTGCCAATGCGCGGTGCACTTAGCTCAGCAGCATCTGGGCCAGACGGCGCCCCAGGTTCTGGGCGGTGGAGATCCCGAATTCGTCCTCCAGAACATCATCGTTGCGGTTCCACAGACGGGCGCCGAAATGTCCTGTTGGTCTTCCCTCACCGACGACGATCATTTCCTGACACAGCAGCACGGTCTGGACCGATTGGATCGTCAGCTCCTGGCCTCCGCTGCGCGCTCCCCCGACCGCCAGCACAGCGCCGATTTTTCCCGCCATCGCGAAGTCCTGGCGACGGAACATGCCAAAGCGATCCAGGAACGACTTGCACAAAGCCGACATACTAGCGTAGTAGACGGGGGTTCCGATCACGATCGCCTGGACAGCCGGGTCTGCCAGTTTGTCGGCGACGGCGGGGAAATCGTCCTTGCGGCCCTCTTCCAGCGCGATGCCGACCGACGGTTCCCACGGGATGCTCAATCCGGCCAGTTCGATCAGCTCGGTATCGATCCGCTCGGGGTCCACTTCTTTGGCAGCCTGCAGGCACACGCTTAAACCCGTCGCCGTCGTCATCCCTTTCCGCGGACTGCACGACACGGCCACGATCTTCGTCTTGGTAGCCGCCTGTTCCGCGTGGGATTGGGAAGTGGCTGCCAACGCCGCAGCGCTGGCGCCGGCGACGGTCAAGAATCGGCGTCTGGACTGAGTCGGGTTCATCGATGGGTCTCCTGAATCAAGGTCTGGGAAATCGAGTGTAAAGGCTCCACATGCCCCGTATGATGCGCTTGATTTTCCCGAGTTGCCAGCCCCGGCAGGTACGTTGAGCGGATTTTGTCTTGTTCCGCAGCAGCCCTGGTAGCCGATCCAGAACCCCCGTTCGCGGCCGGAAGACCTAACGATCTCGCCGGCGAGCGGCGAGGATTCGGGGCCCATCGTTCGCCGTGAAGTTAGGGGAAAAAACGGGATCAAAGACATTGGTCTTGACACCCGTATGAACACCCAGGTCAAGCGTGGGTCAACGTCAGCACAAGATCTTCGATACGGATTTGCTGGTCGCTGCCAGGAACCACCGAGAAGATCATGCCAATAAACTCAGCGAATCGATCAGGCAATACCCGGTAATAGTTATGCTTGCCGTCCCGGCGTCGATCGATCAGACCCGCGATCCGCAGCAGCGCCAAATGGTGGCTGACCGCCGGTTGGCTCTGCTCTAGCACTTGGCACAACGTACGAACATTCAGTTCATGTCGCCGGTGCAACAACAGCAAGATCCGCAGACGCGTCTCGTCCGAAAGCAGGCGGAATAGTTCAGCCAAGTCCTTTGCCGTGTCGTCCGCCACATCGTCCGCCACATCGTCCGCCACATCGTCCGCCACATCGTCCGCCACATCGTCCGCCACATCGTCCGCCACGTCACTCCGGTCCATTGCGAGCGGGGCTACCGGGACGCTCGGAATCCCGCTCGCGAGCGATTCTGTCGCGTTTGTCCAATGAGAATTCATAATTTGTGTCATCTGTTGGTCCATGGTTTGGCGGCCTCGCGACGCGAGTAGAATGTTTCCCTGGTAACTCCGTTCGACGCGTGTTGATCGAACATCAGCGTTCAGGATGTTTCTACGCTACGCGAATTCGCTTTTTTTTCGATTTGGAAGCACCCAGAAATGTGGGGTGCCCTTAAAACAAAGCCTCCATGAGCAAATCCCACCAAAAGCCCCTCGAATGAGGTGAAATTGCGACTCAGGTGGTTTTCTTCCCTGCATCACCAGCGATTATACGCAATCGATCCAGGTTATGTAATCCAACAAGAGAAAATTCTGCAGATCGTACGAGAGGCGTTATTCCGGCAGCGCCGAGTACTCAGAACGCGGCTAATAAAACGGAGTTGACAACTTCCTCCGATTTTGAGTACAAGCTTCGGCGCGTTGGCGCAGGCGCGCTGACGTGCCTTTGGTGGAACGACCCCTTGCAGACTCTCCGAAGCGGGGAACCAGTCATGGATACCTTTTTGCCCTTCCGAAACGGAGCGGGGGCCGAGCGTCCCTCGTTTGATGTGAGCGATGAACTTCAGGAGGTAGCCGAGCGGCTGGAGATATACGCGCTGCGTCGGGGGGTGCAGATCGAAGTCGACGCTCCGCCGTACGCGATGGTGACAGCCCAGCGTTCGCGGATGCGTCAGGTCTTTTGGCACCTGATGACATTGGCCGTCGATGCCACATCGCCTGGAGGAAACGTGATTGTGACGGCCTATCAAGACGACCAGGGCGTCGATGTCGAATTCGCCGAGGGCGATGCGGCCATTCTGTCGTCGTCCGACGTCAGTGCCCGCGTAAGCAGCGCAGCAGGGCAGCGTCTGGACGACGTCCGACGCATGCTAGCAGCCGAGGACGTCCATTTACAGATCCGCGAATGCGCCGATGGGACTCGGGCCTACCTCCTGCAGTTGCGGCACCCGGACGCTCCGGATTCGGAATCTCGGCGAGCCGCCTGATGCGATCAATTCACTTCTTCTGCTGAACGACGACGGGAGTACCCTGGATGGAAGGTCTCACCCGCTTGGGCGAGCCGATTGTGGAACGGTTGCGGGCGGTGGCCTCAACCGGCCGAATGGTGGGTATCAGCCTGGGTTTGTTGATCGCCTTGGGGCTGTGGCTGTTGGTCGGTCGCAGCGCACCGCAGGATTACGTTGCGTTGCTGGACGGCCGTGAATTCTCCGAACCCCAGATCGCTCGTCTGAGCGCCGCTTTTCGCAAACACCGTCTGGAGGGTGCCAGGATCACGGGTCGCATCGTCGAAATCCCGGCGGCCCAGCAGGATATCTACCTGATGGCCGTCGATGCCGAAAATGCCTGGCCCGCCAAGTTCGACGCTCCGATCGAACGCGCATTGGCCGAGGCGAATCCGTTGATGCCTTGGCAGCAGAACCGGGAGAGCCTGCAACGCGGCGAGAAGCAGATGCTGGCCCGGATCGTTTCGGAGATGAGCGGGATCGAGAACGCGGCCGTGCAGTACGACGAGATTCGCCATCCGGGCTTCCCGCCGCGTGTCGAGTCGCGTGCGATGGTCGCGGTCAAAGCCGTCGGGCTCCGTCATTTGGAAATCGACGAGGTTGAAGCGATCCGCGATACCGTGGTCGCCTTCAAGAGCGGCTTGCAGCGGGAAAATGTGACGATCACGGACCTGAATGCCTGCCGTGCGTATCCTGGACACCGCTCTTCGATCGATTCCTGCCCATCGACTCGCACCCTGGCTGCGACCCGGCGTGCTGTCGAGGATCAATGGCGAACGAAGATCGAGCAGCGTCTGCACATGTATCCGGACGTGACGGTCTCGGTCAACGCCCACTTCGTCGAACTTTCGGACGATCTCCAGCGAAAACACCACCCCGATGCTGAAATGCCCGCACCGATCCGACCCGTCCAGGTGTCGGCATCGATCGATGTGCCACGGAGCTATTTCCGCAGGGTCTGGCATCAGCGTTACGGTGCGGGTACGCCTCCGTCAGAACAGATCCACCAGATCGAACAAGAAGTTTCCACCACGATCAGCCGGGCCGTCAATGCCATGCTGCCACCTGCCGAACCGGCTTGGAAGACGGCACATCGGGTCACGGTCACAGCGCACGACGCCATGGCCGCAGATCCGGTTCAGCTCGCCGATTCCCCCCGTCCAAGGTCTGAGTTCTGGCTGATCGTGATCGGGGTGGCCCTGGCAATGGGGATGATTCTTGTGAGCGTCTACGTCCTGGTCCATCGTGCAGCAGTCCGTCGAGGCAATCCAGTCGCCGGCGCCCACCGCTCGCCTGACAACGATTCGAGCCGATTCGTTCCAGCACCGAACGACCGTGATGCCCGATCAACAGCCTCTCTGCCCGAACTTCAGCAGCAGGTCAGTCGGATGGTCCAGGAAGATCCCGCGATCGCCGCCCAGGTCTTGAAACAATGGATGAACCGAGCCGCATGATGACAACGCAGGACGAATCGCTCCGCAAAGCCGCCATGCTGATCGCATCGTTGGAGGATCCGACCTCGGATGCCCTGCTGAAATCGATCGGAGGCGAAGCCGTCGCATGCCTGCGAGCAATATCGGTCGATCGTGAGTCGCTGACGGACGATCAGCGATCGCGGATCCTGTGCGAATTCCTGCGAGCCGGCGAGATCGAAGCAGCCCGTACTCGGGATGCCGAAGGCGTCGAAATCGAAGTCTCACTGGCCGCCAAGCTCGCCTCCGAACTTGCCAACTCGGCGGTGGACGAGCCGCAGGAGAACCCGCCGAAATCAACCATCGGCCGGCAAGCACATCCACCATCCCGATTGGTCGGCGAAGGGAAACCGGAAGCGTCAGTGAACGAGCCGCACGCCGGACGAACGCAGTTAAAGAGGGATGCTGCGCCGAGCGGCAAACCTGCTGAGCATCGGGAGGCATTGCCCCCCAGGCGAGTGGCTTCAGCGCCAGCCAGTCCCCAGCCAGATCACGCCAGGTGTTC
>SKVE01000763.1 GCA_007129635.1 Planctomycetaceae bacterium | reverse complement strand
GCAGGACTCTTTTTTCCGGCTCGCCGCGCCGGACTCGACCGATCGCTGCCAGATCCGTTTCCAAGGGATGCTGGCCGCAGTACTCGCGGATACATGCCAAAACCCGTGGACCGCACGTTGCCGCCTACTGCAGGCCGATGCCATGGTCACCTCGCCGACTGGTTGGATTCGCAACGGGATCGGTTATACTGCAAAGCGGCAGCGTTTCCGAACAACATCCGTGGGTGGAGAGCCGTTTTTTTGACTGAGAACAACCCGGTCTTGTACACCATCGGTCATTCGAACCACGACCAGGAGCACTTCTGCGGATTGCTTCTGCAGCACGGGATCGACGTCGTGGCGGATGTCCGGTCCTCGCCCTATTCCCGGTATACAACGCAATTCAACGCCGAGCAACTCAAGACCGCCTTGGCTGCTAAGGGGATCCGCTACGTATTCCTGGGCGATCAACTGGGCGGGCGGCCCACGGTTCCCGAGCACTACGACGACCAAGGGTACGCGTTGTATTACCGCATGGCACGTTCGGAAACGTTCTTGCAGGGCGTCGAGCGGTTGGAGGGCGGCATGAAGAAATACCGCGTGGCCATCATGTGCAGCGAGGAAGATCCGACGGTCTGCCACCGGTTTCTGTTGGTCAGCCGAGTGATGGCGGAACGCGACACCGAGATCTGTCATATTCGCGGCGATGGCTCGTTGGCTTCCCACGATCAAATTTGCGCTGTGGCCGGCGGTTCGCAGCATCAGAATCTGCTCTTCCCCGAAATGGAGGACGACTCTTGGAAATCTTTACGATCGGTTTCACCAAAAGCTCAGCCGCAGAATTCTTCGGAAGATTGAGAATTGCCGGCATCCGAAAACTGATGGATGTCCGGCTGAATAACCGTTCTCAGTTGGCCGGATTTGCCAAACGCGACGATCTCGCTTTTTTTCTGCGCGAGATCTGCCAAGCCGACTATGAACACCAGCCCTTGCTGGCGCCGAACCAGGAGATGCTGGACGAATATAAAAAAAACGGTGGCGAGTGGGCGGACTACGAGCAGCGGTTCTTTCGGTTGATGGAACAACGTCACATCGAAACCGTGTTGACGCCCGACGATTTCAAGCCCGCCACGGTACTGCTGTGCAGCGAGGCAACTGCGGACCATTGCCATCGCCGACTGGTGATCGAGTACCTGCAGCAGCATTGGCCGGATATCCACCCGATGCATCTCTAGCCATGCAAATCATCATCAACCATTTGACTCGGATGCAGAAGGGCTTCATGTGTGCCGCCGGTGTCGATCCTGTGACACGACGGCACATCCGTCCGGTTTTGGCCAGTCAGATGCGCGTCGATATGTTGGCTCGGCACGGTGGGCCTTTTGAAATCGGTTGCCGCGTCGATCTGGGAGAAACCAAGTTCGTCGGCAAGGTGCCTGAAATCGAAGACCGCCAATTCGAAGCCTCGGCAGCCAAGCCCCTGGACCGAGTCCCTGCGGACGAATTCTGGCAGCTTCTGACCGAGCTGGCCGCTGATTCCCTGACCGATATCTTCGGCCGCGACCTACAACCGGTCGGCGCGGCCAGTTGCGGTGTGCTGGAGTTTCACGGACTGCGGTCACTAGGCTGCTACTGGGCTCATCGACCGAGCCTGCATTTGCAGACCACAGCGGATCACCCGCGCATCCGATTCGGCTTCGACGAGGACTCGCGGCGTTACCAAGTGCCGGTGACCGATATCCGTATATACGCCGACGACCACGTTACACCGGATGCCGCGGTCGTGGATCGTCTGAGCCGGACACTGGAAAACCAAACTCGCGTCCTGGTCAGCGTCGGATTGTCCCGGGCTTACAAACGCACCGACCAGCATCCAGCCGTGCACTGGCTGCAAATCAACAACATCTATTTGCCGCCAAAATGAATGCGGACGCGAGAGGATCATCGCTTACGATTCTTTCCGTTTGGGCGGCTGTGCTGGCCAGGCCGTTTCTCCACCACGGTGAGCGGTTATGCTCGGACTTGAGCCCAATCGCTGGCCGGGCGCTGGCTGGGGGATGCGATCGTTGCCGACTCGGTCTGGTCATGATCGCAGGGCGTGGTGTACTGGCACAAGCGGGCGTCCGGGTTGTTCTGGACGGCCGCGTTGCGTTCATAAAAGGTCGGTGGTTCGTACGTCCAGCCGGCCTCGAGCTTCGCCTGCTCTTTGCGGATCTGGCGCAACAGCCAGCGGCCACCCAGCTCGCCGTAGACCCTGGCTTTCCAGCCGAATTCCCGGCACAGCGCATCCAGCAGGCTGGACATCTTGGCTCGCAACGCCGGTTGGTGCCGGAAGTAGCCGCGGGAAGCGCCGACCAACGCAGCCAGGCTGTTGCTCAATTCGTGCGCTTCCCAGGCGTAGCGGCTGCGAATGCGCGGATCGGGGTGGTCTTTGTAACGCTGCCATCCGGCCAGCGTCGTCTGGACGATCCGCACCGTGCTCGGGCCATTCTGCTGAAAATCTTCATCAAACGCACGCACCATCAACTCGGACACCTGATCGTCCGTCAAGTTGGCATGTCGGTAGCTCAAGATCGCCTGGCCGTGGATATCCGCCGGATCGAAATCGCGCTCGTCCTTCATCCGCCCCTGCTGGGTCAGTTCCCGGTGCAATGGGGTGCCCGGGATAGGCGTGTACAGCATGAATTGGTGAAAGTCGGTATCGTGCTGGACGGCGCGATCGATCACCTGATCGATATTCTCTGGCGTGTGGTCTTCCAAGCCGATGATGGTCGAACCCAGCACCCGGATACCATGCGACTGCAGCTCGCGAACCAGATCCAGGGTGTCGATGCCATGCAACTTGGTGTACTGGCTGTTCTCGCCTTCGATCCCCATCCAGACCCACGAGATCCCCAAGCCGACCAGTTGTTCGATCGTGTACGAGCGGAGGACGTTCGCCGAGCTGAACACGTACAGCGACCACGCCTTGTCATGCTCTTCCATCAGCTCCAACAACCGCAAGGCGCGGCGGCGATGCAGTAGGAAGTTCTCGTCCATCATGAAGAACGATCGCACCTTCATCCTCTGTTCCATCTCGACCATCCTCTCGAACAATTCATCGCCCGTGTGATAAAAGTCGACGAATTTGCCCTTGCCGCCAAACATGGCGGACGTGGAACAGAAATTGCAGCCCAGCGGGCATCCGACCGACGGGATTACGGTTGCCGCGATGTCGCCCAGTTTGTCGGAGAGCGTGACGCCCGCGTTCCGAGCTCCGTAGCCCGAGATGATCAGCGGGTGTCGGATCGGCCGATCGGCATCCTCGCCCAAAAACCGTCGCATCCACCGCACCCCTTCGCCCTTGACCACATGGTCGATATCGATGCGCTGCTGCAGATCAGGCACGTTGGCGATGTGTCCCCCCACCACGATCTTCGCTGCGGGTTGGTATTGGCGGATCAACCGGCTCATCTCGGCCACCTTGGCCTGATTCGGGACGATCGAGGTGATGCCGACCACGTCGTACTCATGCCGCTGAAGCTCGTCGATAATCCGGTCTCGTGTGGGGAAATCCAGCACCGTGCAGGGCGCCTCGATATTCGCCTGGATCAGCATCAGGCCCCAACTGCGATGAAACATGCGCAGCGAAAAAGGACCTTGCGTGCGCGTCACCTGATTGTGGTATAACTCCATCGGATTCATGGCGCGCGATCCATACTGGTCATCGACGGCGTAGGGACCAAAGACGCTGGACAGCAAAATGCGTGGTTGCGAGCCGTCGGGGTGTCCTGAATAGGTCACCGAGGGGGTTTCTGCTGGCATGTCGAGGGCACTGATCATGAGAAAGCTCCGAGTTGTGTTTAAGCGTACGCTGGGTGGTTGCGGATGGCCTTTGGAGAATCGTGTCTATCGGTCGAATTATACGCGAAGTCGTCTTTTGCCCAATTTTCGATCCGTAGACAACACGTAAAACTTTGGTAATAGTTGTTGGATGACGAGCTACTGTTTGCGAAAGCGTGAATAAACATGGCCTCCAGGAGTTTGGCAATCAGTTTGGCGATCATCATGATCACCGCTTTGGTTATTCTGACCGTTGGGTGGGTCTTGTTGACCATATCCGGGGCATCGCGGGCCGACCGTTTTGCGGGGCTTTTTTGGGGTTGGTTGACCGTCGGCACTCTGTTCATCGGGGTGCTGTTGGCGGGGGTGATTCTGTATTTGATCCTTTCGGTCAAGGCGATCAGCCTGACTCGTCAGCAATCGAACTTTATCGACGCGGTGACTCATGAGTTGAAGTCGCCCATCGCGTCGATGAAGCTGTACCTGCAGACGCTCGGACGCCGCCAGGTCAGCGATACGCAGCGAGCGGACTTTTATCAGTTCATGTTGGAAGATGTCGAGCGTTTGGACCATTTGATCAATCAGATCTTGGACGCGGGTCGCCTGGAATCGGGGCGTCTGCGAAGTGAGATCGAACCGATCGACATACCCAAACTACTGCGTCAGTGTGGTCAGACCGTCTGTGCCAGTTATCGGCTTCCTTTGGATTTGATGGAATTCGATCTGCAGCCCTGTACCGTGTGGGCCTGCCCGACTCATCTGATGCTGGTCTTCCGCAATCTGTTGGACAACGCAGTGAAGTACGCGGGAGTCGACCCGAAGGTCGAAGTCACGTGTCATGAGGGCATGCATGGCAGGATCATTGTGCGGATTGCCGATAATGGATGCGGGATCCCCCCGCGGTTGCGGCGGAAGGTATTTGCCCGTTTCGTGCGGATGGGAGTGGAACTCGAACGGGAAAAGCCGGGTGCGGGCCTGGGCTTGCACATCGCCAAGACGCTGGTCCAACGCCAGCGGGGGCGCATCCGCATCGTCGGCCGCGAACCATTGCCCGGCACGATATTCGAAGTGGAAATACCACGAGGTAACGCGCCGACGACTCATCAAACCAAACAGCAGACGCAGACGACGAAGGAGTAAATGCAGTATGGACGAACGACCTCGCGCACACATCCTGGTGGTCGAGGACGAACGGCATCTGGCGACCGGCATCCAATACAACTTGATCGCCGAGGGTTATCAGGTAACCACGGTCGGCGATGGGCCATCGGCACTGCGGATCCTGCAGGATGCGGCAGCCCACATCGACCTGCTGGTGTTGGATCTGATGTTGCCGGGCATGAGTGGTTACGCGGTTTGCGAGAAAGTGCGAAGCAGCGACCGGAATCTACCCATTCTGATGCTCAGCGCCCGGACCCTGGCCGAGGATCGCACTCGCGGCTTCGACGTCGGCGCCAACCAGTATCTGACCAAGCCCTTCGATCTGGACGAATTTCTCAGCCGTATCAACAACTTGCTGACGTTCCACGCGGGGCGCAGCGGTCCCACCATACCCCGTGTCGATACCTTCGAATTTGGCGAAAATCGGGTGGATTTTGAACAGTTCCAGGCGACCGTCCAAGGCCAGGCGGTCCGGATGACCCAACTGGAATTCACGTTGCTGCGATATTTTGTCGAAAACGAAGGGCGCGTCATCCCCCGCGCCGAATTACTGAAGGAAGTCTGGGGCATGCCTTGGTCCATCAACACGCGAGCCCCCGATCAATTCATCATGCGCTTGCGAAAAATCTTCGAACCCGAGCCGACCAACCCCAGACACTTTCTGACGATTCGCGACGCTGGATATCGCTTCGTCGCTCGCCCCGAGTAATCCCTGAAACGTCTCCGCATTTTTCCGCCACACCCCGCTTTCCACTCGATGGTTGCCCGCGTCGGGGTCCGGCGGCGTAAACTGTAACGATTATATGGTTTACGTTCAATCGTTCCGTAGCGTAGGGGCCGCGCTGGTGCTTGCATTCTGCATCGGCGAGACTATGCTGATAGCTGGGTCCCGTTGCAGCCGTGTTCGGCATGATCACATCGCGTTCCAGCACTGCCGATGAGTGAGATACTATTCCAATACCATAGGGTTCATCCAACCACCTGGGTGTATCTTTCGTCGCTGCTTATGATCGGCTTGTATTTCAAGTTCGGTCGGTTTTGGAGCGTTCGCAATTTGGATCTGGTGCTGTTGATCCTCCTTGCGCCAGGTCTGTTGATGGCCCAATACGGGGGCGAGGTGGGTGTCAAGGCTCGACGAATGGCCGTTTTGGAAAACCAGCGGCGACTGGACGACGCGCCAACCGAAGCCGATCAAGCGACGGCTAACGAGGGACAACCGCAGACGGACCGGGCCGAGCCGGAACCGTCGGACGATCTGAGCTTACCACCGGAGGCTACAGAATTACCCGAGCAAGAGCCGGATGGATCGGTGGAACAGGTGGATCG
>SKVE01000441.1 GCA_007129635.1 Planctomycetaceae bacterium | reverse complement strand
TGATTGACAATCAACTTCTGGCCGGGTGCTTCGCATGCGGCAAATTCGCCAGCGAATCAAGCATCGGCTCGCGCTCGCCAGTCCAGACCCGACAGGGCGGCTAATGCCAATTGCAAGGCGTGGGTACCCTTTCGACCGTGGCCCTGAGCTAGGAGCGCCTGGTACAGTTGCTTGGCCAAGGCCAGCCCCGGCAGTGCCAAGCCCATGCGGTCGGCTTCGTCCAGCGCGATCCGCATGTCCTTCAGAAAGTGCTCGACGAAAAAGCCCGGATCAAAGTTGTTTTGAATGATGCGTGGGCCCAGATGGGATAAGGACCAACTGCCGGCAGCTCCCGAGGCGACCGATTCCATCACGGTATTCAAATCCAGCCCGGCTCGATGCGCGTACAGCAGGGACTCGCAGACGCCGATCATGTTGGTGGCGATCAGGATCTGGTTGACCATTTTCGTATGCTGGCCAGCTCCCGGACCGCCTTGGTGCACGATGGTCTTTCCCATGGCGTCCCAGCAGGGTTTCAATGCCTGGACCGCCGCCGACTGGCCGCCCACCATGATCGACAAACGGGCTTCGCGCGCTCCGATGTCGCCGCCCGACACGGGCGCATCGACGCTCCACACGCCTTGCTGCTCAGCCGCCCTGGCAATCTCCACGGCCAATGTGGGCTCGCTCGTGGTCATGTCGACCAGGATGTTACCGGGCTTGGAACCGGCCAAGCTACCATCCGGGCCCAGCACCACTTGCCGCACGTCGTCGGGAAAGCCGACGATCGAGAAGATCACGTCGCATTGTACGGCGACCTGCTTGGGACTGTCGGCCCACCGAGCCCCCTTATCCAGCAGCGATTGGGCTTTCTCTCGAGTCCGATTGTAGACCGTGCACGCGAAGCCTCGGTCGATCAGATGCCCGCACATGCTGCATCCCATCACGCCGGTGCCGATCCAGCCGATGCGAGTTCGGCCGGGCTGTACTGAGACGACCTCCATCCTCCCCTCCTCTTGCCATCCTCGAAACGCGTCCCCGTTACCAGAAGTCGGTCGGGCGGGTCAGAATCTCGCGCAGGATGATGGCTTGGCGAGTCCTCTGCGGGTCGCGGAATAGGGCGGCGACCCAATTGGCCGCATCCAGTGGGTTGCGGTCCGCATCCTCGTCGTACGCGGAATCCTCCGTGTGGCTTGTCCGTTCGTCGAACCGTTCGTGCACGTGCAGGTCACGACGATCCTCCGATGGTTCCTGCTGATCGCTCAAGGAATCGTGGAGATCGTGGACGCTGGCGCTGCTGGAGGCGACGCGTCGAACAGCGTCATCGCGGATCGGTTCGGCTTCGATGATCTCAGCGTCCACCAGATCCGGTTCGGGCCGCACGGCCGCTCGGCCACCGGCTTGTTGCCGTTTTCGAGGCCCAAGGTCCACGCCCTGTTGCCGAGCGATTTCTGCGAGCAGGTTCTCCAGTTCCTTTAGCATGATCAACCTTTGTTAGCTCTTGGCGACGACGTCTGGGCGATCGCCGTACGCATGTCGGTATCGGCTTGGATATTCCTCAATTTGTAGTAGTCCATGATCCCCAGCTTACTGTTACGGAACGCATCGGCGATCGCTTTCGGCACCTCGGCTTCGGCTTCCACCAACTTCGCTCGACTCTCTTCGATACTAGCGATCTTTGCCTGTTCGTGAGCCACCGCCATTGCACGGCGTCCTTCGGCTCGAGCCCGAGCGACGCGAGTATCCGCCTCGGCCTGGTCGGCCTGCAACCGGGCCCCGATGTTATCACCGACGTCGATGTCCGCGATATCGATCGATACGATCTTGAACGCCGTTTGCGAGTCCAGTTTGCGTTCCAACACAGCTTTGGAAATCATGTCCGGATTTTCGAGGACCATCGCGTGCGTTTCCGCCGAGCCGATCGCGCTGACGATACCCTCGCCCACACGCGCCGTAATGGTTTCTTCGGTGGCACCGCCGATCAACTGCTGCAGGTTCGCGCGGACCGTCACGCGCGCCTTGACCTTCAATTGAATCCCGTCCTTGGCGACGGCATCCAGCGTCGCTCGGCCCGACGATCGGTTGGGACAATCGATCACTTTGGGGTAAACACTGGTCTGGACGGCTTCCAGCACGTTGCGGCCCGCCAAGTCGATCGCCGTCGCTTCGCGAAAACTCAACTGGATCGTCTTCGCCTTCTGAGCCGCGATCAACGCCCGGATGATCAACGGCACGTTGCCGCCCGCCAGATAATGAGCCTCCAGAGCCTTGCTGGTCACGCCCGATTCATCGGTGATCCCTGCCTGGACCGCCATGATCTTGCTGCGGACAATCACCGCCGGGTTCACCTTGCGGAAGGTCATCCCGAGCAGATCCCAAATCGAGATCCCCGCGTTGGTCAAAAATGACTGGATCCACAACCGGAAATAGCGGGCCATCACGGTGAAGACCACGCCGAAGACCATCACGATCAGCACCACGAACACAATCACGATCATCATGCGGGGATCGGGGTCACCCTGAGCAAATAGAAGCATTGTTTCCACCTCTCGAAAGAAAATAACGCAACCGCTGATGCCGCGTATCGCGGTCGATGCGACAAGCAATTTCTATCAACAACCTTCCTTTTTAACTGGTGGTCAACCGCTTTGCAATCGATTTCCTAGAAGAAGGTCGACAATTCTCGCCGATCGTTAGAAAAACGGCCGCGATCAAACAAGCGGGTCTTCCAGAGATCCAAGTCCGAATTCCTCGGCCGGCCGGTCCAGCATGTCCGTGCCTGCCGAAAGCACGGGCGCATTGGCAGCGACCGGGGTGACGATGATCCGGTTGGTTCGTATCGCCTTGACGCGGATCGGCTGACCATGCTCGATGGCCACCCCATCGCTGACCGCATCGTACGTGCGACCGTCGATCACCACCGCGCCGCTAGGCAACATCTTCGTCTTCGCCACCCCTCGCCGACCCACCAGTTCACGCAGCTCACGGAAAGCCGGGGTATCGGGCAGCACGTCATCCTCGCTATCAGGGACATGCAACACCACCATTCTTCCTATGGGCGTGTATGGCCACCATTTGACTGCCGCTACGATCAGCATGGGAACCAGGACCACGTTGGCGACCAGCACGATCATGCCCGGTACGAAACCGCCGGTAAAGGCCGCGACCACCGAACCGACCAGCGCCAGGAATGCCAGCGCGCTAAGAACCCCGCCCGACGGGACGACCAGTTCTAACGCCAACAGTCCAATGGCCACGATGATCAGGATTCCCGCCCAGAAAAATGCATCGATCATAGAAGCACCTCGTTACCATCCGCTTGCGAAAAAGCCCCCATCACCAAACCCCTATATCGTCCGCACCACGACCTCGTTCCCATGCACTTCGGAAACCGCGATCGCGGCGCCGATCGGCACCAGTTCTCCATCGCTGATCACATCGACGGTCTCGTCGCCGAACTGAGCCTTGCCTGCGGGCAACAGCGGCGTGGTGGTGACACCCCGCTTGCCCAACAAATGTTCGAAATGGACCAGCGATTCCTGATAGCTTATCTGCTCTAACTGGGTTTCGTCGAGCGTTTCGAGCGCAACACGTCGGAACAGGGGCGTCCGAGTCAAAACCTGCCGTGCAAAGACCAACGACGCCAGAATTCCGGCCCCCGAGGCCGCGACGACCAGCAGGGAATCCGGCACTTGGCTCCATTCGTAGGGATTCTGTGGCCAAACGAAGGTTTGACTTGCCAGCACCAGCGATGCGACGACCAGCAATCCGCCGCCGATGCCAAAGGCTCCGAATCCCGGCAGTACAAAGATCTCTACCAGGATAAACACGATCCCAGCCACGAACAGCAGCACCTCCAGCCAACCGGCCGTGCCGTGCAGGATGCTGGACCAAAAGAACAGCAGGAAACAGACAGACGCTAGGAATCCGGGGATGCCTACGCCGGGCGACATCAATTCGAACATCAACGCGAACCACCCGATAAACAGCAACGCGCCGGCCACCTCGGGCGCGGCGAGAAACTCGATGACACGATGAGCCCAATTGGGACGCACGGCGGTCAACTGCGATTCCAGTTGATAGAAGTTCGCGAAATCGTTGAACGTCTCCGCCAAGGCCACCGTCAGCCCGGCCTCGGCCGCCAAGTGCCCTCGGAGTCCATTGCCGGTCGGCAGAACGCCCTCGGCTTGCCAGCGACCCGCGTCCTCCTGCTCGGCATGCTCCTGCTCGCTGAAATATCGATAAAAGTTCAGTTCCTGATGCCGATAACGCTTGATTTCCAAGCTGGGATCGATCATCGCCATCATCAGTGACCAACTCCGCTGCTTGCTCTCGGCAATCTGCTGGACGGGAACCTGGATATCTGCCAGTTGCCCAGCCTGGATGCGAGATGCCCCCGACCCGCCCAACACGGCCCGATCGCTCATGACCAATTCGTCGCAGGCCAGCGCGATCAACGCCGCATCGGCCCGAGCTTGGTTGGGCACGAACGCCACGGTCCGGATCTTTCCCGAGTCCAAACTGGCCAGGTACGAGGCCAGACGCAGACTGTCGGCGGGGGATCCGCCAGGACTGTCGATCACTACGCAAACAAAGTTGGCGTCTTGACGCTGGATCTCGTCTCGCAGGCTCCGCTCCAGCCAACTGATCGTTTCCGCCTGGATCTTACCCGTCACGTCCACTCGTATAGGACGCCGTCCCTGGCCCAATGTCGGGTCTTCGATCAGAGCTTGCGGGACCACCCTTAAGGCAGCGGCCAATTGTGCGCGATCACGGACCAGATGGCTGGCGAAGCCGAATTCCAGTCGCAATTGACTTCCACTGAACTCCGCCATCTCGCCCGGCGGTACGATGCGGTCGACTTCGCTGACCGTCTCTTGCTGCTTGACCTGCTCTACCTGATCTTCCAACGCGTACGTCGCGCCGCCCAGAACTCTCAGCCGATAGACCACCAGACTGGCATCCAACATCCCCAGAACGACGGGAACGGGGATGCTGCTGCGACGCAACGCAATCTCGCGGTAGACGCCGCGGAGCGTATCGTCGATGAAAGGCTCGGACTCGCCCGCACGACCCAAACGCGATTCCGGATGAGCCATGATCTCTTCGCAAGCCAAAACGGGCAGCACCGCGTGACCGCGGATCGGACCGTTCAAATGAGCGATCGTGCGGACCTGAGCCAGTTGCTCGCCGGACAAGAATCGTGCCAAAGACAAAGCACGCTCGAATTGGCTGGTCGCCGAGGCCGCTTCATCGGTTCCGCGAAACTCCAACACCAAAATCGGACGGGCTTGGTCCGACCGATCTCGTCGCCAACGAGCCAGCAACTCTTCGATGCTGGCCTGGATCTGCCGATCTACATTCCCGGAAATCGGCAAGGAAACACGGACCAGACCGATGGGTGGCATCTCCGATACCGCGCCACTCGGATCGTCCGATGCCACCGGCGGCTCAGCCCCCAAGGTCAGGCTGCCGAAGCTGGAAACGAACAACAAGACCAGCCCATATCGCAGATACCGCTGTCGAAAGACGCCGCCACGCCAAGGGGCGACACCAGCGAAATGGTCAGCAGCATTCATAAAAGATACTCACTATCTTGAACCGGTTATCTTAGAGCCTCGAAGCAGCCTCCGATTACTCCACTCGAACCAACGCACACAGGTGGAGCGACGCCCTCCCCGATTCGGTATTGCAGGCCAACTGCGGATCAGCGCCATCCACGCTTTTGACGGCTGTTCTCATCCACCCGTTCATTATAGCCGCAAGTCTGCCGACAAAAACTATGGTATCGCGGGCAACGATCCTACCAGACGGGAAAAATGAGGCGAATCGCGTGGTAAACTTCTGCAGATTCAACGCTCTGGATCGGAACAGCGATCGGCCATTGGCTAAGGCTTGTTCGCTTGCCGACCGATAATATTGAATCAGAGCGATCGTACCTTTCGGGAGGAAGACCATGCCGGACGGGAAACGCAAGCGACGCCACAGCCGCGATCAGGCCAAACGACGCTGGTACGCTCTGCACCGCGCACGCCGGTTTCGACGTCGATTCTGGTCGGCATTCGGTAAAGCGGAAAACGCGAGCGGATGACGTCGAACCGATCATCGAATTTCGCCGGTCCACACGGATCGATACCGATAACGGGCGGGCATGTGCGAGCCTACAGACGCCAGCACGATCACGGCGGCCAGCAACCAACCGCGGTAAACCCATAGCCAAGGGATCAGACAAATCAGCAGCAGCTTCAGAATCGTCAAGACTCCTCGGCCTTCATGAAACCAACGCCAACGTCGGTTGGCTTCCAGGGCGATCAGCCCCACCCCGCTG
>SKVE01000130.1 GCA_007129635.1 Planctomycetaceae bacterium | reverse complement strand
TCGGCACCAAACAACTCGGCAAACAATTCACTGAATCCATTGATCACGGCCGGTTGGTCGACGAAATCCGGTGTGCAGTTGACAAACCCCAAGGTCTTGACCAGTTGCCGAACGCGATCCAGGCTGCCGAGGTTCTCGCGCAGGGTCGACAGTACCGCCAAACCGGCTTGACGCGCCGCATCGTAACCGGCTTGACGATCCAGGTCCTCTCCGATCCTTCCTGTGATCAGCGATCCATCGGGCAGTAGCGGGCCATGACCGGAGACGTAGGCCCAGCGGCCAACGATCAAGATCGGCTTGTACAGCCCGGCTGGTTGGGGTGCAGGCGGCAATGGCAAGCCCATTTCGCTCAACTTGGCTTCGATGCTCATCGTCCTGCTTCCTTATCCAATCGACAACTCGTAGCCTTCACGGCGAGCGTAGGGGTAATCCTGCCAGCGGTTGGCCGCGTCATTGCCCACGAACTCCCATTTGGCGGGATCCCACTTCAGCGAGGCATCCCCCAGTTCTTCGCGGTGCAGGTACATGATGTTGCCCAGATGGCAGACGGCCACGGTTCTGGCACCAACCTCGATCGGGCAATTGGGTTGTTGTCGGCTGATCATGCAGTCCACCCAGTCCTGGCAATGTCCACCATGACCGCCTCGAGGCGATCGGTACAGATGGATCTGGTCGTCGTCGATGGGTTGTTTGATGATGTCTTCAGGCGTGCTTTCCAGTTGGCCTCGATTGACGAACAATTCGCCTTCGGTTCCGATGAACGTTACCCCCGAACGGCCACCGTGGATCATCTCGACGCCGTTGGCATAGACGAACTTTACGCCGTTGGTCGCTTTCGGATTCTCGGGGCCGACGATTTCCACCGGTCCCGACTCGTCCATGCCCAACCCCCACTGAGCGATATCGAAGTGGTGAGCGCCCCAGTCGGTCATCCCACCACCACCATACTCCATGAAATTACGCCACGAGGGGAAGTGGTTATGGATGCCGCGGGGGCTGAGCACCGAGCTGTACTCGCGCATCGGAGCGGGGCCTAGCCAACGGTCCCAATCCAAGCCCGGCTCCATGTCCTCGCCCGGCAGATTGCACGGTCGCGGCGGTCCGCCGACGTTGACCATGACTTGCTTGATCTCGCCTAATCGTCCGTTCCGGACCAACTCGCAAGCATAACGGAAGTTATTGTCCGACCGCTGCTGGCTGCCGGTCTGGAAGATGACGCCCGACTTCTTGACGGCATCCATCACCAGTTTGGCTTCGCGCAGCGTATTGGTCAGCGGCTTCTCGCAGTAGATGTCCTTGCCTGCTGCGCTGGCGTCCAGAATCATTCCGGCGTGCCAATGGTCGGGCGTGGCGATCACGACTCCGTCGATATCGTCTCGATCCAGCATCTCGCGATAATCGACATAGGCGGCGCAGGACGTGTTTCCGTACGTGTCATCGACTCGCTTCTTGCCGGCTTCGCGGCGAGTCGTATCGACTTCGCAGACCGCAACGACTTGAACCTCTGCGGTGCGAAGGAAGTGGGGCAGGTGCGAACCGTACATCATTTTGCCGATCCCCATCGCGCCCAGGCGGATCTTCTCGTTCGCCGACGCGTTGTGGTCGTCGCCCAGCACATGTCGAGGAAGGAAAAGCGGGAGTGCTACCGAAGCGGCCGTCCCCTGGACGAATCGACGACGAGAGATCGCTACGCTGGAAGGCTTCATGAGTTGGCTCCTGGGTCAATAGAAAACAGTCCGATCGCAATGCGACCGGTCGGGCGATCGAACACAATAAAACGCACATTGCCCAGTATAGGCTGCCAGCGAATCGAGATGCAAGTCGGACGGGATGCTTGCGGCGGGCGTTACGGTCCTGGACCAGAAAACGGCTCGTCGTGCCGCCTTCAGGCGGTTTGGTAGACACTGGCGAAAGCCAGTGCTACAAACACTGGCGAAAGCCAGCACTACGAACAGGCGGGACCATTGTGGGGTCCTATCGGAACGGATCGTCGCCGCCGCCGAACGGGTCCGCCGCACCACCGGCACCGCCACCAAACGGATCGGCTGCCTGGTCCTGTCCCCCGCCGAAGGGATCCGCCGCACCACCGAAGGGATCCGCTGCGTCACCAAAGGGATCCGCCGCGTCGTCGAAGGGATCACGATCATCGGCGGGAGGCTTCGGAGAAGGTTTCGTCGGCGCTTGGGGATCTCCTTCTTCCGGGACTTCAGGACGCTGGCTATCGGGGCGCGCTTCCGCGAGATCTACGTGCAGCGCGGGGATTTCTCGGCCGATCTCATGTAAGCTTTGCAGGATCCCCGTCCGCGTTCCCACGATGATCCGGTCGGATTGGTAGTTGGGATAGAAAACATCCAGATTACCCGCATTCATCGAGGCGATGCGGCCGCCTGTATTCACATCCAGGATCTCCAACCGATCCGTCGCGCCGATCCCGTAAATACGGGTCGGGCTGGCCGCGATGAATCGCTTGAAGAAGGGCGCAACCCACTTCAGGCCGCCTGTCTCTTGGTCCAGGCAGTACAGGTTCATGTCGTCCGTCACGACATACAATGATTCCCCAGTGGGTACCGGCGTTGTGGTGATGCTCTGCCCTGTCGAAAACCGCCAAATCTCGGAGTGGATATTTTCCGCTACGCAATAGACATAGCCATCGACCGAGGCCACGAAAATGCGACTGGGTGCGAAGACCGATGCGGGAGCTGTGATGGCGTCCCTGGCCTCCAACCGGAACCGAATCGAGTGTCGCTGGCTGCTGGCTACATACAACATGCCTCGATCCGTCGGCCAGATGATGCTGTTGGGGGTCACCGTGGGACGCACCATACTCCGACCATTGGATTTAAAACTGTTGGGCAGTTTCCTGGGTTCTTCCAACTCGTACAATTCGACGTCGCCCGTCCAAGTCGGGACAATCGCGAACCGATCGGATACGGCGGGGCAAGCCGCCGGCACGCCTCGGGTCGTTCGCACCCAAACGATCTGGCCGGTATCTCGCGTCAGCAGGTGCAGCGAAGTTCCATTGATGACCGCGACGTACTTTTCGTTGACGCCGGGACCTTCGGTGGGGAAATCACGACGCCCCACCGTCGTAGCCCACAACGTACGCCCCGTCTCGGCGTCGATCGCTTGGACCAAGGACCGATCCGTCGTCACGTACAAAGTGATCTCGGGTACCTCGTGCGACTTGATCTCGGATTCGATCTCCAGACGTTTCAATTGAGACGCGAATTCGTTGGCCGCCCGCTGCGCACCCTCGGGACCCATCGGTTCGCCCAATCGATCCAGATCTCGTTCGCTGAACATCCGGCGACTGTCTCCAAAAGCGACTTCGTACAGCGTCCGCCGATTGGTAGCACTGACAAAGTAACGCAGATTAAGGATTCGTCCACGAGCCTGATCGAGTTCGACACGCGTAAACCAGGCGGGCTCCAGACCGTAGCGACGGGCTTCTGTGGGGCTGACCAACCCGTTGACACCAGATTGGGCCGATAACGAGGAACCCAAGCAGACGAGCAGACCAGAGGCAAGGACGGTGATGTTTTTTAGGGACATAACGATCATCCGCAAAGAATGGGCTGGAAGATTCCCAGGCAACAGCAACGAAAACACGACGCGCTCCATCGGTCTATTCGACCACCGCGTACCTTAAGTGTAAGTGGCGACGCGTCGACTGTCAAAAATTAACTGGTCGAATGAGTAACGAGTCGGTCGAATTCGTTCCATCAGGAGCGATGATCTTGATTTATTCGGGGATGGACCGAAAGAGTGGCGCCCAAAGGACCTGTTGGTCCTCGCCCGAGTAACCCAAGAGATGATCGGCAGGTTCTTCGACAACCACTCCCACCAAAAGAACGAGATCGCCTGAAAGAATCTGCTCTGATGGATCGTTGTCGCTATAACTGGCGACGCTGCTACCATCGACTAATTCCAGTTCGGTGCGATAAAGCGGGTCCTGGGCAACGATCGACCGGACTTTGCCTACCAGCAGGATGCCATCGTTCGTGCGACGGCTGCCTGCGCCCCACCAGACCTCGCCGGCTTGCCGGAGCCGCGGGATGACGTCCGGTTTTTCGACCAGGGACAGCAATAATCCGGCCGCTTCGTCCCGGACGGGGTTCTCCAAGTCCTCTAATTTGATGATCTTCTCTGCCAATTCGGTAAATCTTGTATAGTTGCGAGTCGTCAGGATGACTGCTTCTTCCGTCCCAGCAACCGACAATGCCTCGAATTCCGGCTGAATCGGCTTCAGGGCTGCGATCAAATCGGCGGTGGCGACTAACGGGGCGGATACCAGGTGACGTACTGGCTGTGCATTGTCGGCGGTTGGCTCGACCGGGATATCCAAGTCGGGATCTGTCTCGATATCGGCTCCCCAATCCATGTCGGGTTCCAAAGTGAGCAGATCGTCGTCCAGTCCTGTTGGTGGTGGGATCGATGGCAATTCGGCGGTTGCGTCGAATGGGTCCAGCGTTGCGGCGGAAAACGGATCCTCGTTGGCATCCGAGTCGAACGCTTGGTGCTCGGCATCCGGGGCTTGCTCGACCGGTTTTCTGGGCGATGGCGTCTGATCCTGCGGAATTGGCTGGTCCAGTTTGGGCTGAGGCAATCCGCTGTCCAGCATATCGGCGGGAGCGAAGGGCGTCTCGTCTGTCGGCAGACTACCGACGTCTCGCCCGCCGTGAAATTTGGCTGGGACCAGCCAAGGAGCGAACTTCGAGATGCTGGGGCCCAAGGCGAACGGATCGCGCCGCAGATCTTGCCAGGGCATCCACCAGAGCAGCAATTGAGCGATCACCAGGCCGGCGATGCCGCCCAGCACGATCTTGATCACTTCGGCGGCGGGGTTCTTTGTTTTCCGTTGTGGACGTACGGGCCCCTTTCGCCGCTTGGCCGCCGTGGCGGGAGCGGTTGCTGATGCGTCTCGGGACGAATCAATGCTGAACGCCGGGGCGGCCTTTGGGGCCGTTTCGACATCCAGGGGTGCCAAGCCGTATTCCCCCGTGGACTGCGCCAGAACGTCTCGATCGGTTGCCTGATCGGGATCGTCGGTGATCTGGAGCATCGGAGGCAGCGAATCGAGCACCTCGGCCAGGAGGAATTCTTCCTGGCACAAGGGGCAGCGAACACTGGCTCGTGGACTCGCCGACGGAGGAATTCGTACGGTTTCTCCACATTTCGGACAGGAAGCGATGGTCATGGCGCCGCTCCGGTGTTTCAAGATGAAAACCTTATTGTAATGACAACAAGCACCAGGCGACCAGACTCTGGATCAGAAAAAGACCATGGTCGTTCGTTTGCCAAGAACAACTTCCGGCCCCTCTGCCACCAACCTCGTTAAGCCTCGGTCACGCCCTGCGATGGGGCGTGACCGAGTGCCTGTTCGCTGGCGGAGTGATGCCAGCACGCTCGCTGCTGTATCACGACTTAGCGGCGTGAGCGTCCACCGCCACCGCCACCGCCGCCGCCACCGCCGCCACCGCCGCCACCGCCACTGCGTCGCGGTCGATCCCGATCCCGCTCCCGATCCCGGCCACCCTCCTCGTCGTCGCCGGCCGGCGCCAGGTCGTCGGGTAGCCCCAGTTCCTCCAAGGCACGTCGACGGCTGAGCTTGACCCGATCGTGTTCGTCGATCCCGATCACGAGCACCTTCAGTTCATCGCCAACGTTGCAGATATCGGAAACTCGACTGATGAAGCCGTTGGACAATTCGCTGATGTGGCACAGGCCATCTCGACCGGGCAATATCTCCACAAACGCGCCGAAGTCCTTGACACTGGAGACACGACCATCGTAGATCCGGCCGACCTGGACGGTCGCCGTACAGGCCTCGATATGCGCCATGGCCGCCTTGGCCTTGGCCTCGTCGGAACTGGCGACGGTCACGGTGCCATCGTCTTCGATTTCGATGACCGTTCCGGTCGTTTCCTGGATCATCCGCACGTTCTTCCCACCCGGGCCGATCAAGGCACCGATCTTTTCCGGATCGATCTTGGTCCGCAGTAGACGCGGCGCAAATGGGGAAAGCTCCTTGCGAGGTCGCGAGATGGTGGTCAGCATCGTGCGCAGGATCTCGATGCGAGCCTCTCGCGACTGCTTCAGGGTCGCTCGGATGATCGGTTCGGTGATCCCGCGGATCTTCAGATCCAACTGGATTCCGGTGATTCCGTTCTGCGTCCCCGCGATCTTGAAATCCATGTCGCCAAAATGATCTTCGCTGCCAAGGATATCGGTCAGCAAGACCCATCGATCCTCCGACTCCTTGACCAACCCCACCGAAATGCCGGCGACTGGGTTGCTGATCGGGACACCCGCTG
>SKVE01000260.1 GCA_007129635.1 Planctomycetaceae bacterium | reverse complement strand
TCAACCGCTGGATCATCTCGCTGGCCAGTTGTCGTTCGTAGCTTCGGTTCAGCAGTCCGCCCATCCGCCGATGCCGCCGCACCGCCGCCAGGCTCAAGTTATGCCGCACGGACATCTGGACGATCAACCCGGCCGCTTTGCGATCTTCGGGTACCAGGGCGATGCCCGCACGGATGGCATCCGCTGGGCTGCGCAACGCGCAACGTTGCGCGGCGACGAAGATCTGGCTGCCCTGCGCCCGATCGACGCCAAACAGCACTCGCAGCAGTTCGGTCCGGCCCGCCCCGACCAGACCGGCCAGACCGACGATCTCGCCCGACCGCACCGAAAGGCTCAACCGATGCTGGGGAAAGGCTGCCGTCACCACCTCGCAAGCTTCCAACGCCGTCGAACCGGTCGAATGATTCCGCCGCGCGTAGAACTGCGAGATGTCGCGGCCGACCATCAGACGCACCATCCGGTCGTGATCGATTTCCTGTCGAGCCAATTCGCCCGCATTGCGACCGTCCCGCAGCACTGTGACTCGATCGGCCAGCTTCGTGACTTCGCCCAATCGATGCGAGATATAGATGATGCTCACGCCCCGCTGCCGCAAGTCCTTGACCACTTGGAATAACGTTTCCGCCTCTCTGTTCGACAAGCTGGAGGTCGGTTCATCCATGATCAGGATGCGCGCGTTGATCGACAGCGCTTTGGCGATCTCGACCAACTGCTGCTTGCCGATCGGCAAGGCTCCAACCAGCGTACGCGGCGGCAGTACCAATCCGACTTGTTGCAGCACCTCGGCCGATCGACGATCGATCTCCGCGCGGCGGATGATCCCCAGCGGGTAGCGCGGCTCGCGCCCCAAAAACAGATTCGCGCCCACGTCCAGGTTATCCGCCAGATTCAGTTCCTGGTGGATCAGGGCGATCCCCAACTCGCCAGCCGTGCGGACCGATTCGATTTGCACGGGCCGGCCATCCAGCAGAATCTGGCCGGTATCGGGCGGCTGGATGCCCGCCAGGATCTTCATCAGCGTGCTCTTGCCCGCACCGTTTTCTCCCAGCACGGCCAGGACCTCGCCCGGGTACAGCCGCAGGTCGACATCCGTCAACGCTCGCACTCCGGGAAAAGATTTGCTGATCGAGCGGACCTCGAGCAGCGAGTTCGCGTTCTCTTCGCTCATGGTGCGCCTGCGGCTGTCGAGGCCGCGATCTTCGCCCGCAGATCGTCCCAAAACTCCTGCACGTTGTCGCGTCGGATCTGCTGAGCAGGAATGTCGATGAAGGCATCTTCCGGGATCACCGAAAAGTCGCCTTCGACCAGCGCCTTCAGGACCTCGACCGACCGCCGACCGTACTCGAACGGATTCTGCACCACCGTGCCGTGAATTTTTCCGTCCAAGATCCCTTGCAGCGTGCCCTCCTCCTCGTCAAAGCCGATCACGCGAATACGATCCAGCTTGCCGGCCTCCTCGACCGCTGCCAGGCACAGCGGCGGATTGTACGCGAACAACCCCACCATCGCGTCCAAATCCGGATACCGAGCGATGGCGTCCTCCGCCTGTGCCTTGGCTTTGCCTGGATCAAAACCATCGGTGCGGGTGTCCAGGATCACGTACTTCTCGCCTCGAATCGTTTCACCGGGCGGATCGTATCGAGTGCGATCCACGGATCGATCCATCAGTTCGTCGATGACTCCTTGTCGTCGCAAACGAGCATTGACCTGTTCCAAGCGGCCGACGAAGATCATCAGATTACCGCCTTCGGGTAAAGCCTCTTTGACCAGTTCGCCTGCCATCCGGCCCGCCATGTAATTGTCCATCCCGATGTAGCACAACCGATCGCTGTCGGGTGCGTCGCAATCCTGGGTGATCAGCACCGTATGCTGGGCTGCTTCGTTCAGCACCTGCGTCTGGTTGTCGGCATCGATCGGGCTGACCGCGATCCCATGAACTCCGCGCGCCACCAGATCCTCGATCATCCGCTTCTGATCGGCGTTTCCCTGGGGCATCAGCGTATCGCATCGCACCCCGAATTCTTCTTCCCCCGCTTTGACGCCCGCTGCCGCCACGTTCCAGAAAGACGCGACACCATTGGTGACGAATGCCAATCGGATCTCCGAATCCCTGCCTGTGGTGGGACCGCCGGGCTCGCCAGAAGGAAGACTGCACCCGACCAGGACCGTGCCGATCACCAGACCGACACTCCGCCAGTACCACCGGCAAACCCCCATGTTAGACATAGGTAACACCCTCCTGTAAAACTATCTTTTGGCCGCCTTTGGCGACTCGGATTGAACGCTCAATTGGGCCAGCACCTGAATCACCCCGTTCAAATGGGCCAAACGCGGGCCAAAACGGTCCACAAATTCGTTCAGCATGAACTCGCCATCCAGCAGGTTTTGCTCGCTATCAACGACTTCGTCGGTCAGATGTTCCAGGAATTCGTTCTGGACTCGCGCCAGGGTCTCGGCTGCTGTGCGGCAGCGGCGAGCCAATTCGGGGTTCGCTTTTTTCCATTGCCCCAGTTCGGCGACTCGTTGCTTGTGTTGCGCGGCGGCATGATGGACCAGTTCTTCCAGCAATTCCCGCTGTTTCTCTTGCCCTGCCACGACCTGCCGCAGCAAGTTGACCATAATGTCCTGTTTGTCGCCTTCCGGTTGGGGTTCACTTGCTGCCGATTCGGCAGAGACATCGATGTGAAACATGGGCGGCAGGGCTCGAGGGTCGAATGACATGGGCGATGATCCTGATCGGGAGGAAAGACGAATGGCACCACGTTTGGAGCGAAGCCGTCGGTGCCAGCACCGATGGCATCACGACCGCTAGTATAGGCAGCGCAGCAACCGTTTGTCGAGTCACCGGAATACTTTGGGCCGATTTTTGCTTCCCGATCGATCTTGGGAAACCCGGCACAAACGGCAGGGGTGTTAAAGTCGCAGCGTCGGTTCACCCGATGTTTTTCCAATCAAGACGGTGCGCACCGGCGATTCCCGCCGACGCGATGAACTTATCCAGCCGTGTGAGTTGTCGTCGAATCAGAAACCTGGAACCGCAAAGTAGCTGATGCCAGACACCACGAACAATGCAACCTCGAACCTTGGCTTTTTGACCGTTTGCGAACAGGAGGATCAGAGTCTGTTCGGAGGCCTGCTGGTGTTAAACATCAGCGGCCGGCCATTAGAGTTTCACTGTACAGCGCCCGTTCGTCCCAATCGGGCTCAGGAGATCCTGTACGGCCCCACGCTACGTCCTTATTTGTACGGCGAGCAGATCGGCCGCGCCTTGATGGAACGACTGAGCGCTGCTCCCGCGCTGGTGTTTACGGACGTCGAGCCCGCCTTGGCGCTGCGGCCGTTGACGAAGGTGCCCGTCGTGTACGTCGGCGCCGAGCCGGAACCGAACGCGTCGTCGGGGGTAACGGCTCGACTCGATGCCCCCCACCCGACGCCAGCGCCCAGCGGATCGATGCGTTTGCAACGTTTTCGCATGGGGCCATGGCAATTGGCGGTTCCCCAGGCTCATGCCGAAGACGAATCGCACGTTGTCAGCCACTGGCAATCGCATGCTGACGATTTTGACCTGAGCGAACCTTTCGGGCGCATTCGAGAAGCGATCGAAGAAGCGCGCCGCGCCGCTCGCTGAGCCCATCCGAGACCCCAACGCATGCAGTACCAACATCATCCCTGGGAAGACTGGCCGGACAGTGAACTCCCGACCCGTGACGCGTTACCGATCGAGGTCGAATCGGTGGACTTGTCGTTGTCGGCGTCGATCTTCGCCACCGGCTGGGCAACGTTGCTGAACCGCGCGCCGAAGATTGGCATCAAGCGTGCTTCGATCGACGCGGCACTGCCCGGCACGGTCTCGGTGCGACTGCGGCGTCCGAAGGTCACCGTCCGCAGTTTTACCTTTCCGGAATCCCCGTCCTGGATGCCGCTGGCGGATCGCAAGGCATCACCGGACAATCGGGGGCTTTCGACGGAACCGGCGGCGAAACACGAGAAGGCCCCATACGAGAAGGCCACGCGGATCGCGCCACCCGGCGATGTCATCAAACTGCAAGACCGGCTGTACTATGTCCTGCAGCCTTCGTTGGAATCGTTGGTTTCCTCCAACGAACTGGCATTCCCCTTCGAACCGTTCCCCTATCAGTTCGAGGGGATCGCGTTCCTGTATCCCCGCTATTCGGCCGTGCTGGCCGACGAGATGGGATTGGGTAAGACGATGCAAGCGATCAGCACCATCCGTCTGCTGCTGTACGCCGGCGAGGTGCGCAAAGTGCTGTTGATCTGCCCCAAGCCGCTGGTCAGCAACTGGCGGCGCGAATTCGGATTGTGGGCCCCCGAGATCCCGGTGGCCATCATCGAAGGCGACCGGGCCAAGCGGCAATGGCAATGGACCGATCTGGACGTGGCCGTGCGGATCGCCAACTACGAATTGTTGATGCGCGATCGCGACCTGGTAGTGGACCCGCAAGGCCATTTCGATCTGGTTGTATTGGACGAGGCGCAACGGATCAAGAATCGGTCCAGCACGACCAGCCAAGTCGTCCGCGCCATCCCTCGCACCCGGAATTGGGCCATGACCGGTACGCCCGTCGAGAACAGCCCCGACGATCTGGTCGGCATCTTCGATTTCCTGTCCCAAGGTTACCTGTCCCCGGGCATGAAGCCTCGTGCCATGGCCAAGGCCACTCGCGAATATATCCTCCGTCGAACCAAGGACATGGTCTTGAGCGATATGCCGCCCAAGCTGTTTCGCGACGCGGAATTGGAACTGTCGCCCGAGCAGTACGAGACCTACCAGATCGCAGAAAACGATGGCATTCTGCGACTGGAAGACATGGGCGAAGGCATCACGATCCAACACGTGTTCGAATTGGTGTTGCGGTTGAAACAGATCTGTAACTTCGATCCGGCCACCGGCGCAAGCTGCAAACTGGAACGGCTGGAAGCCGACTTGGAAGAAGTTGCGGCCAGCGGGCAAAAGGCGATCGTCTTCAGCCAGTGGGTACACAGCCTGGAACGACTGCGCGACAGCCTGCGCCGGTTCGGCACCCTGGAGTACCACGGCAAGATCCCATCCAAGCAGCGGGAGAGTGTCATCGACCGCTTTAAGAACGATGCGTCCAAGCACGTGATCTTGATGAGCTACGGGGCGGGCAGCGTAGGGTTGAACCTGCAATTCTGCCGCTACGTCTTCCTGTTCGACCGCTGGTGGAACCCGGCGATCGAAGATCAGGCCATCAACCGAGCCCATCGGATCGGCGTCGTCGGTTCGGTTACCGTCACTCGCATGCTGACCCAGGGCACGATTGAAGAGCGGATCAATCAGATCCTACAGGAGAAGCGGGAATTGTTCGACGCTATCTTCTCGGAAACCGGTTCGACCCCCAGCAACGCGGGCCTGACCCAAGACGAGATCTTCGGGTTGTTCAATTTACGCACGCCGCAAGGCCCAATCAAAAAAGCGTCGTAGCACCACGCCATGGGCCTTTTTCGATTTCCGGGTTGGCGAGGGCCTGGAAACCATCGGGACGTGCCTGCTGGATGTCAGCGACCGCCTGGGATTGAATGCTGGCTTGGTCCAGGCGATCCGCCTTTTCCAAGAGTCCCGGATGGGCATCTACGAGCACGGGGGGATCCGAGGTGGCCGGGTTCGGCTGCAGGAACTGCTGACTGGGCGGGATTTCGATGTCCTTTGCACCAGCGGCTACCGGGGCAAACCGGGCGAACTGTGGTATGTGCGGCTCTGCCCACCGCTGGCCGATTTAGTCGAGCATCATGTGAGCTTTACCACGCCCTACGTCCTCACGCAGGCCAAGAAGGCCGACTGGATGGCCTACCTGAACCGGGCCATGGGGCAACTGAATGACCTGGAGGAAGACCATCGGCTGCACGACTTGCTGAAGTATGGATTGGGCGTCCACCACTGGAACGAATTCGTGTTCGAGGGCTACCATCACCACCAATTTGATGCGATCTTTCTAGCGGGCATCCCGGATGTGAAGGAGAGTCTGCCGCACGCATGAAACAACTCCGTACCCCAGGGCGGGAACACCGATTACGTACGATGATGAACGGTGCGTCCGTCGGCCGTCACCGGTTGTTTACGAGCCATACACCATAGTCGTCAATCAATTGGAAGTTAGGGGACTTTTCATCGGTGGTGCGAAGTTCGGCCAGCCCGAGATGAAATTCCTTGCCGTCGTTCTTGCGTTTTACGTGGGCCACAATATCCTCGTGGAACATCATCCACTCCGAGCGCCAGCCTCGTTCGAGGCCCAACAGTTCGTATTTGTCGGTGTAGGAGGGTTGCGTCTTCTTTAG
>SKVE01000164.1 GCA_007129635.1 Planctomycetaceae bacterium | reverse complement strand
TGACCCCGCGAAGCGTGGTGGGCGCCTCCGGATACAACCGGCGCAACAGGGTTGGGCCAAAGGTCGATCCACAACGGGCACCGATGCGAGCCCTGTGTCGCATGAGTTCGTCGGATTCGACGGCCATTCGGATTTCGTGCAGCATCGCCAGACGCGACAAAAGAGACATGGCGTGTTCGAATCGTCCAAGGCTATGAAGCCTCTCGACTTCGGCCAACAAGCTTTGCTCGGAGAGGATCGATTCGAGCGATCGAGCCGATTTCGGCAGCGTCACCCATTGGTTCCACCCTGTCGCAAACGGGTCTTCTAAACGTA
This sequence comes from Planctomycetaceae bacterium, assembly GCA_007129635.1. GTDB lineage: Bacteria > Planctomycetota > Planctomycetia > Pirellulales > Pirellulaceae > SKKK01. The sequence continues at coordinate 6,010 of SKVE01000164.1, read as the reverse complement.
GCATCCGTTGTTGCGTCTTGTCTTTGATCCACGACCAATCGACTTCGAACCCCGGACATTGGCGATGATTGCGGATGACGTGAGCGCGGGGCCTTGCACGGGTAGCCACGTCGGGGATATAGGGCTCGACTTCCTGCCCTGGCTCGATTCTCGGTCCCACGCGGTGGTCCAACAACCCGGCGTCTTCAAGCTGGGCAAAGGCGGAATGCGGATTGGAGAACTCGTGGTAGTTCTGATCCAGTAAGGCTAATTCCTCGAACAACCGAGGACGCTGCGCCAATTCGGCCCATCCGCACTTCTGCTGCTCCAGCACGGCCGTATAGAACTGGTGCTTGACGAACGCATCCAGACGCTGGGCCAACCAGGCCCAATCCCCGCGTTCATACGCGGCCAGTGTTTGTTCCCAGTGCCCCAGCAGGTGAGGAACCCAGATGGGTAAGGGCTCCATTTCGGCGACAACACGTCGTGCCGCATCCAGGTACAGTCGCTGGGTATCGATCACCGTTGGATGAATTCGCAGGGGTTGACCGTTGCGGCGAAGCACGTGCAATTCACGAAAGGTCGTGACCCAATCAGCGGAAAACCGGCTGCGGATATCATCCAACTGGCTGCACAGTGTTCGATCGTGCAGCACGGCTTTCACGGCCAACGCCGTCGCACCCAATTGTAACGCCAGATTAAACAAACTGCGGTGCCCATCACCCAGAATCAGATGATACCGGAACCGTTGTGGACGGGAGCCCATATGATGCTCGTCGCGAGCCAGGCTGTGAATCGCCCGGTCTTGCGTCGTGCTGCCACCAAACGCTCGAGTCAAGCAAATCGAGCGGGCACTGGCCAGGAAATCACCACTGGGATGATGGATGCCCCCGGCGCCGCCGTAGATCCGCGTGACCAGAAAAGGAAGGATCTGTTCGGTGAACGCCGAGGGATGAGTATCGACCAGGTAGTTTTCGTGGGTGCCCCACACGGGGCAACCTTTCCTCAAGAGCCCCGAGTAGGTGTTGTTACTGAGCACGAGATCGATGCCCTCGGCCGACAGCAGGGCAACCGTGCGCGCTGCCAGGATCTGCTGTTGCTCGAACACAGTGGCGGCCGCGTACGGCGAATCGCATTCGATCATCGCGATCTCGATGTGGCCACAATCGCAGTAGGTGCGTGCATAGGCGTTGAATACACCGGAAGTGGCGGCCAGCGAGGGGGCCTGCCGCGCCCAGTTACGCAGGAACGCGGTCACGGCCCGGCTGACCGACTCCGGATGGCTGGGGACGGCGGTCAGGCATTCCGTCTCGATACTGACGATGAATTGCGAGTTGGGACGGCTCATCGTTCGGGGGTCCTGTAATCCAAGGGGCGTCTGTGGTTGCCAAACCTGCTCCCACCGGCACGGGGCCGGGGGGAGCCGGGGCGGCTATTGCCCGGAACTGTTGCGGCGCCGCTCCAACGCCTCGTCGGCCGCCAGGCCCTGTTGGCAGTCGTCCAAAGCCTTACGCGCAATCTTGCCGTAAGCGGCCGCTTGGTGTTTCACAGAATCGGAGTTACCACTTTCCGGATCGCCGCCGGTGGCTCGAACGGGTAACGCCTGTGTCTGCGGGTGGATCTTACGCAACGTCATCGCTTGCTCCTTTCGAAATCGAGTAGGATGGGTGTTTCGGCGGTGATGTGCCGACAGCCTGGTTCGACACCCCAACGTATTGGACTGCTGCCAGTTGACCGGGAATATCGTCCAGTGGATCGGTACGGTACGTCGTCCCGATTGACTGTGCATCCAGCAACTGGGCGAGATGATCGGGATCGCGAGCCGCTTCGATCAGGTTGGCGAACTTCGGCTGATTCAAGCTATCCAGGTGTGGGAAATCGATCCGTTGCCGGGGGCTCCAACGATCGCTCCCCGATGTCAACTGGACGTAGCTCCAGTCCACGGCGGACACCTCGTCATAGAACTTGTGGATCAGCTTGCCGCGGCCCCAGTCTCGGCTTTCCCGCGGTCCTCGAGCCAGGCTGGATCGAGCCTGATCGAGACCGATCAGCGGATCGATCATCCCGGCTTCCCATAACTGCCACCATGCGCCTTGCTCGGGATTGGTGTGGCCGAAGTCATGGTCGGCCAGCCGGATCGCGGCATCGTCGAAGCCGACGCCGCGTTGTTGGCATAACTGGGTCAGCCACAGCAGTTTACTGGCCCAGGTCAGGTGCCTGCCGCATTGGACCAGCGAGCCTTCCTCGGCGTAGTGTGTCAGATCGACAACCAGCGGCAGCATCTCGGTAGCTTGCGGGGCGATCTTGTCGGTGATCAGTCCTTGCCGGCACATTTGCAGCAGCACCGTGGCCAATTCGCGCACGTACGCAGGCAGCGTCAGTCGCCGACCGTCGACGAGTATGGCCGTGCTGGGCAAACGGCCCTGCATCGGATCGATTCGCCAGCTCCACGAGCGCAAGGCGTGGATCGGATCGTACAAGTTCAAGCCGCAGTAGCCCTCCTCGGCAGCCGCTAGCAGGCACTGCAGCAACGAAAACATCGGTGCGGCCGAGAGCAGGCAGAAATCGAATCCGATCAGATGCATCCGGTCCTGGCATATTCCGTGCTGTTCGCGCCGGCTGTTCAACAGGCCGCGATTGAACGCGTCGGTCGTGGCCAACGTTTGCATCCGCGTCAGGTGATGAGCCCGGGCGCTCAGGCTGTAGACGATCGAACCGTCACTGAGCGGCATCAGGTAGCCCGCCCCGAAAAACGGGATGGCCGCTGCCAAGGCGCTGGCGACGAAGCCGTAGATGGCTGGGTGCCGGTGTTCCACAAACAACTCTTCCCACAGCCGGCTCTCGATCGAAATCGATAGGTGTGTCCCGAAGCTGATCGCCGGATCGATCGTGTCCACGTTGGCCGTCGTCAGCGCATAGCTGGTCCCGGCTTCCGCCTGGTCCTGGGCCAACCGCCGCGCAGACTCGACGGCCAGCAGCGTGCTGAGACATTGGGCGGCGAATTCGCGCGGGTACAGGGTGGACGCGGTACAGCATTCGATATGCCCCATATCGGAATAGTAGCATTGCCCCGCCGAAGTCCAGTGGCGGAGGCAGTCGCTGGAGTAGACCGAGGTAGGACGGCCGTAACCGTAGCCCTGAGTCCAGCGCGAGTCGCGGGCCCAGACGCGGACCTGCTGTTCCGCCAGCGCGGGTTCCAGGTGGTCCAGGATCTCGCGGATCACGGTCCAGCAGTCGATCCTGCGGCCTTGGGGATCAATGCCGGTGGTGGACAGTTCGCAATCGCGGCCACCGAATTTGGGAATGGACATGAAACGTTCTCCTTTCGCATTCTCGCGCATCATGCGGTGTGCAGATGCAAGTAACGGTGCTCTTCCAACTCGGGCCGGGGCACCACCTGGACGCGGGCCACCGGCACTTTGATGTCCAGTTGACGGACCAGCATCTGAGGATCGGCTTCCATCTGCCGAGCCGCTTCGCAGGACACGTCCAGCAGACAGTCCAGCAGATCCTGGTAGGTCAGGGCCGCAATGCCGTCGCTGCGGAGCAAGCGGAGAGCGGCCCGCTTCTTGGCGCGATTCACGGCATCCATATAGTGGGCGTTGGACAACGCCTGACCCGCCGTCACCTCGTGCGTCTGCTGGGTATCGGTCGCGTAGTGCAAGATCACTTCGTGGAACAGCCTTCCCAAGGCGGGCCGCAGGAATTGCGTGCGGATCAACTCGGGAGCCACGTTGCAGCACACTTCGCCGTCGACGTACCAGGGCATGGCCGGCCCGCGAGCGTACAACGCCATGATGTCCTCGGCGCCCTGCTGATCCACATCCGGCATCGCCACGACCAGCGAGAATCGCCCGGGCCGCTTCGCTGCCTCGTCGACCCGGTCCGGCCGGTTGGTCAGCCCGCAGCACAGCACGTACGACGGGGGACCGTCGCCCGGATTGTCCTGGATCAACCCGTCCATCTCGACCAGCATCGCTTCCAGACTCTCCGACTGGGCCGACGAATACGTCGCCTCGCCACGCCCGGCGCGCTTGCCCAGCGAGTCGATTTCGTCTAAGACCACCATCGCGACCAGAGGCCGCGTGCGAGGCAAACTTTGACGGGCTCGGATCGCGCCGAACAGATCCTCGCGGACGATCCGCGCATCCTCGCCGTGCCACATGGATTTGGTCTCATTCGGCTTGACTGCATACAGCACCACGTCAAAACCGAATTGGTCGCGATGTTCGTGCAGCCACAAAGCGAGGGCCCGCATCAACGCCGTCTTTCCCATGCCCGGCTTGTAAGAGTACAACAGGATGCCCTTCAACGGTTCCAAATCAAAACGCTCGCGCGTTTCCGGACAGCACACTCGCAGCAAAATGTCCTCCAACAAATGCCCGGCGATCTCTTCCACCCCGGCCAGATCGTCCAGCCGCGTTTGCAACGATTCGATCGGCACCTCGAAGCGGCTTTGCACGTTCTCTGCCGGCACCACGTCGATGACCCGCGACGGGTCGTCCCGGTGCAACACCAGCTTCGAACGCGGCGTCAACTCCGATGACCGAACGCCGGGATCCAGCGTGGCGATGCGTTCTTGCGGACCATCCATGATCCGCACCGTGTACGTCTCGTGGTTCTGGTAGCTCTTGAACTCGACCACCTGGCCCAAGGCCTGGGTGCGCAGGACGGGATCGTCGGCCCAATAGCCGATGACGACGTCCTTGTGGACGGTGACATAGTCCCAGGACTGCAATTGGCGAAGGCCTTCCAAATCGACCTCGGGATGCAGCGTAAACTCGCGCAAGCTGCCGTTCAGCCGACAAACGGCGCGCGGCCCGCCAGGGGTTTCCCGGATCAGCTCCAGATGATAGAAGGTCGCATTGCCGTCCAGCAACTGCTGCAGCATCTGCTCCAGTTTCGTTGCCGCTTCGGCCGCCTTCTCACAACCGGTTTGCCACTTGCGGACATGCGCGCGCTGGCGGATCAATTCGGTGACCAGTTCGAACGGATCGTGCTGTGCTGTTTCCACGTAGTGTCCGAACGCGATCACGTCGTCCTCGTTGAATTGAGCGTTCCGCGCCTCCGGTCCGGCGCGGCGGAGCAGATCATTCAGGCTGGGTCGGGACATCGAAAAAACCTTTCATCAAAGGGTAGAGGGGTTCCTATCGTGCTAACTCAATCCATGTAGGCAGCCCAGGGGATCGGATGCATCTGCCCGCCTCGCCAAGCATGGATTTGCAGCACCGGACGGCGGCCGGACTCGCCCAGCTTGCGGCCGGCGATGGGCATCAGCGTGCTCTTGCTGGGAAACAGCGTTTCCAGTAACTGGTAGTCCTGCAGGCTCGGAACAGACTCGGCCAGCGGGCAATCGGGGCTCTGGTTGCAGTTCCCGCACGCGTTCTTCCAGCCATGCGTGTGGTAGACGGTCTGCACCGTTTCCCCCAAGCCGCGCAGGTCGGCGATCTGGGCGGCCTCGGCCAGCGCCTCGGGGCTGAACGCCAGGCTGAGCGCTTGGCCGATGTGTCGCGAATCGTCCACACTGGCCGACAAGACGTTGACAATCCGAGTCCGGGTGCCGGGCAACGGTGCGTTCAACCGGATCAGTTTGCCCAACAAGGCTCCGCCCGTTTCGTTCGTGTCCGCTTCCATACAGCGGCGAACCGCATCGTCGACCAATTGCTGGTTGACCAGCACCGGCCGCTCGGGCAGCAGGGGCCCGGCAACCAGTTCTCGCACGCCGCAGTCTGCCAGTTCCTGGTCCATGATCGGGGGCGCGTTCAGCGGCGGCAGCTTCAGGGGCGCAGGGCGCTCGGCACGCAACGCCAGCAGCATGCAGTAGGCCGTCTGCTGCTCGTCCAGCATGCCGTCGCTACGGTACGCCAGCATCCGCGTCTGAGCCTCCCGGTACCAGCGCCCCGTCACGAATCGCTGTCGGTATTCGCGGCGATGTCCGTTCTGGCCGGCCCGCAGCGTGATGTTCAGGCCAGCGACGATCGGTTCGGTCAGCCATTGCGGCTCGATCGAAACTTCCAGCGTCTCCGGCTCG
>SKVE01000197.1 GCA_007129635.1 Planctomycetaceae bacterium | reverse complement strand
CCGCTGCCACCAGGTCGCCCTGCTGGACCGCTTGGGCCACCGGCTCCGGCAGCGGTCCGCTGTTGCCGATGCACGTGGTACAGCCGTAGCCGACCGTATGGAAGCCCAAAGCCTCTAACGCGGTCGTCAAACCGGATTTGTCCAGATAGTCGCTGACCACTCGCGATCCCGGCGCCAGGCTGGTCTTGACGTACGGCGGCACGCGCAGTCCTCGCTCGACCGCTTTCTTCGCCAGCAGGCCCGCGGCCAGCATCACCGATGGATTGCTGGTATTGGTACAGCTCGTGATCGCCGCGATCACCACCGCGCCGTGACCGATCGTTGCACTCTGGCCGTTTGCCGGAACCACCGCCGTCTGCTGGCAGGTAGCTTCGTCCAGCGCGAAACCTCGCTGATTCACCGGCGCTCGCAGCGCCTTGCGGAAATCTTCCTGCATGGCCGCCAAGGTCACGCGATCCTGAGGCCGCTTGGGACCCGCCAACGAGGGCTGGACCGAGCCCAGATCCAGAGTCATGGTTTTCGTGTAGATGGGCGGCAACGCATCGTCGGTGCGGAAAATGCCCTGTTCTTTGGTGTATCGTTCAACAAATGCCACCTCCTCCTGCGTCCGGCCCGTTTCACGCAGGAAATGGAGCGTCTCGCCGTCGATCGGGAAGAAACCCATCGTCGCCCCATACTCGGGTGCCATGTTCGCGATCGTCGCTCGGTCGGCCAACGTCATCTTCGAGACGCCACTGCCAAAGAACTCGACGAATTTTCCCACCACGCCTTCACGACGCAGGACCTCGGTGACGGTCAAGACCAGATCCGTCGCCGTCGCGCCCGGCGGCAGCTCGCCCGTCAGTTCGAAACCGACCACTTCCGGCATCAACATATACAGCGATTGGCCCAGCATCACCGCTTCGGCCTCGATCCCGCCGACCCCCCAGCCCACGACGCCCAGCCCGTTGATCATCGTCGTGTGGCTGTCGGTGCCGACCAAAGTATCTGGCACAGCAACTGGACCCAACGCATCTTGGCGAAGAAACACGCACTTGGCCAGGAACTCGAGGTTCACCTGATGCACAATCCCGACGTTGGGCGGTACGGCACGGAAGTTTTCGAACGCCTTCTGACCCCAACGCAAAAACTCATAACGCTCGCGATTGCGTTGGAATTCCAGATCGACGTTCGCCTGTAGGGAATCGGCCGTTCCAAACCGATCGACCTGGACCGAATGATCGATCACCAGATCGACGGGGATCAACGGATTGATCTTCTTCGGATCGCCGCCCAATCGCTTCATCGCCGATCGCATGGCCGCCAAGTCGACGACCGCAGGCACGCCTGTAAAGTCCTGCAGCACCACTCGAGCCGGCTTGAAGGGGATCTCCAGCTTGGCCGGCGAAGCAGCATCCCAGGCGGCCAGGTGCCGTACGTCGTCCTCGGTCACCTCGTACCCGTCGCAATTCCGCAAGACGGCCTCCAGCAACAAGCGGATGGAAAAGGGCAATCGAGAAATCTGCCCGAGCCCCGCCTGTTCGAGCCGCTCCAAGCGATAAATGCCCACCGGACCTTGGCCACTATCGAACGTATCCCTTGCCCCAAACGGGTCGACTTTCCTGGTCGCTTGGCTCATCGATCGGCTCCATTTCCCACGAATAATAAAGACATCAGGCCTGAGTCCAGGCCCGGACATATTCACGATTTCAATCATTCTAATGATTCGAAGACCGTTGTTAAGGTGGCACGCGTGGTAGAAGGAAAAACGAGCACCCATTAGGCCGGACCAGGCCTCATTTCAATCGGCTGAGGCTCGGTCGTACAGCGCAGAGTACTCGGCTGCCGATTTTTCCCATGAGAATTTCAGCGCCTGATCGTACAGTCGCCCGAGCATCCGCCCGTAATCGGTGGGCCGGTTCCGGAACAGCTCGATCGCCTGCTGCAAGGCGGTCGTCAGACCATTGACCAACGAGACGTACAGCCCGCTGTGCATGCGGGCGGCAGCCGTCGGCGAACCGAGAATCTGTTGCCATTGCAACCCCTGATCGGCGATCGAACCATGACACGCGTGCTCGTACAGCAACCCGGTTGCCTGGTTCGGATGTCGACCATCATCCACCACCTGCTGGATCAATCCGCCGGTCGCTGCAGCCACGACGGGAGTGCCCATCAGATACGGTTCGGTTGCGGCTCCGAACGGCTCGTGAAGCGAGGGCATCACGCAGAACGTCGCGCCCGCCATCAGCGCCCCATACGGCTCGACGCGCCCCGTGTAAACGACCACATCACCGGGCCGCGAACAGGCCACCTCGCGCCAATGGTCCAGATAGGTTTCGACCCCGGCCGGAACCAGCGGACAGATGACGAACTTGGCCCGATTCGGGGGCAGACGTCGAATGGCCTGAGCCAATAGATCGAAGCCTTTTTGAGCTGGGTCCAGGCGGCCGAACATCATCAATACGGGTACATCGTCGGGTAGCCCCGTCAGATCCCAGCCGCCCTGATCACGCAAAAAACCCAACCGTTTCGCCGGTCGAAAATCGGACAATGCCCGCAGCATCTTCCGCCGCTTGTCCGTCTTCTCCCGCAGGATCGCCCGCACATCGCCTCGGGCCGCCTGCTGGATCGACGGCCGGGAAAACGGCGAACGTGCCGCCAGGAACAGACCATTGTCGATGCCTACCAGCCCCTGGCGGTGCAGGACTTGTTGGAGATGGTCGGCGAAATGCGCGGTCAAGAGAGGGTTGGAGACCAGATCCCGCGCGTACTGGCGGCTGACCGTCGATACGGGTGCATCCATCAGCGGCATCATGCATTCGTAGACGGTCGCGCGCCGATCGATCGTCGCCTCGTGCATCGGCGGGGCCAGCCGAGCCCATTGGGCGTCGTCCGTACGATCCGTCAACGCCGCCAACGCCTCGCGGCTCAGCCCACAATCGTACGGATTGTGCGAAGTCAGCACGACAGCCGCTGTTTTCAGCCGGCCGTCCAATACCGCTTGCTTGACCGTCAGTGCCGTGGCTGCCAATTGCCAATCTTGAGCGTGGACGATCACGTCTTCCGCTAGATCGACGCCGCGCATCGCCAAGATGTTCGGCACCGCAGCGGATGCGAACAGCCCGTTGCGTAAGAGCTGGTCGTTCGGCTGGTTATAGGGGCTGTCGCCTTGCGCCGCAAAGAAGCCATCGGCGTGGAAAAGAATCCATTCGATCCCATCGCTACGGTATCGATAGACGTCCGTGCGCCAGTCGCTTCCCGCAAAGCCGACGGAGACATCGCCCAAGCGATCGCCGGGAACTCGCGGCGCGTCGCTCAGCTCAGGATGAAACGGGCTGAGCACCACCACACGTGAATTCCTGCGGGATAAGCTCGGCGGCAGATGCCTGGCAACGGCGAAGATCCCGCCTCCGCGAGCAAAATGATTCTCGTAAACCAGGTAGACAACCGTCCGCCGCTTGACATGGATGCCGCAACGCGAATCCTGCAGCTTACGGATCTCGTCTGGGCTGAATAGCTGGCGCAGCGCCCAGTCGTCTCGCGACCAGTTTGTCAAAAACGATAGGAACGATCCGTCGATATTCATCGTGTCTACCCTTCTACTACCAGACGAAGCACCAGCATGTTGCGGAAAGCTGTCGACATTTTAGCACGAGTCACGGACTCGTGTAACTCACCTCCCATCAACCGCCACCGATCGCCGAGAACAGATCGATCCGCTCGCCACCATCCAGTACGTGTTCCAGACCAGCGGCCCGATGATCGACGAAGATGATCCGCGTTTGTTCCAGAGGGATCCCCAGACGGTCGATCACCATCCGGATCGTCGCCCCGGTCGGCAGATCCAGTGGGACGGTCGATTGGCCGTCGGTATAGTCGCGTAGATTGGCGTAAACACTGACCGTGACCGTGGGCATCATGTTGCTCCTGATCGATCCTCGCACACATCGTACAATCGAAACCATGTCTCTCGCAAATTGCCGCTACAAGCGTGAAACGCATCCGCGACAACGTCGTCTTGGATCGCGAAGCGATCGTTGGGCGGCAACAATTGGCGGACAAGTTGTTCAGCCAAGGGGATCGTTGTCTGGGTGCTCAATAGATGCGGTAAACGGCAGTCTTGATGCGCGGTCACCAGCAACCCCCAATGTTGTCGTCGACAAGCCCGTTGCCATCGGAACCGCTCGAACCAACTCAGTTGCTCGTAGCCATCGATCACGACCAAGGACCGATCGTCCGCGTCGGCGTTTCGCTTACGGGCCGGCAATCGCCGTTGGTATCCCGTGTGAAACTCGAACCACTGGATCGTTCTGCCCGCCGCCAGCAATTCGGGCTCCAACGTTCGCAGCAGCGTCGATTTGCCACTGCCATGAGGCCCGATGATCTGACCCCACCAGCCCTGGCAGCGCAATCGACCGATCAGATCGATGACGGTCATCCCTGGCGGAAATCGGAAGGGCAATGCTCCAGGACGCACAAAACGAGTGGAAAACGGATTGGAAACCCGGCCCGATCTGTGAGCGGCATCGTGTGGCACCCATTCATCCCGATCCATGCTCGACTCGCCGTGGCAGCAAATGAAACAATCGATCCGCACAGATGTCCCTACCGCTGCGTCGCACCAGTCGGACACGAACGCACCAGTGGATCTTGACGATCGTTCCGTGATATGTCAGCGGGCTGGGCGGCAGTTTGCATGCCAGTCGCTGCAAGGAACGCAGGTCACCATCGACCACATCGCTGGCGCGCGAACGTTCAAAGAAGTGGACTCCCAAGTCCTCCTCGCCTTTGCCCTCCGTGAACCAAATCACCGAGACCTCGACCGCCCGAATCTCACGAGGTTCGATGGCGTCGATCTGGTATTCGAACTCCAGCGTTTCGCCCGGATGAAAGGCACCGCTAGGACGGCAGATTCTGAGCGAAATCAGCGGTTCGGTGATGGTCTTGCTGGCCGTCATGGCGTGGATAAACAATGATGGGGAAACAACGCTCGAAAGACGGCCAGGCACCCGCCTCGCCGTAGATCACCAGCTTCCAGTTTATCGCGTTGTGCTCAGATTGGAACGAGTGCATGGCGTCCACGGGAATTTCGAGCCGCGTTTCTAGCTCTAATGGTACGTTAGACGCAATACGAAAGTCGGTTCTCCGGTCGATCTGACGGTTGAACACCCTCTTCTGCTCGATGCGAATGTCGGTCCCCTGGCGGAAAGTGGCGCATTCTTCGCATACCAACTGGACCGCCAGCGCTCTCATCGCGACGCGCCCACTTTGCGAGACGTAAACCCAGTACTCACCACCAGGTTGCAGCGGGTGGTCAGAGATCTCGACATGCGTCGGACCGATTCCCGAGTATAAGGACCACTGGCGGTGCATGTCGTAGATCGCCCATCCGCTGATCGCCAGAAACGGAATCGCGAAGATGGTCAGGAAATACTCAGGTTCCCCCCAAAAAAAACTGATCAGTGCCATCAGAGACAGCAGCGCGGCGCTCACCGTCCAGATGATGCAAAAGACGATGGCCAAGATCAACCGCCACGCAGGCGATTGAACTTCGGGTAACCGGTAACGCTGCTTGACACCAGGGCTGTTGGTCAGATTGGCGTCGCTGGGAATGCAGGGCAGTTCAGGTCGTTGGGGATCGGCCATGGTTTTGGGGCCGATCGCGGCCGCACGTTTTGCCAGAGCCGACCGCCGTTCGGGCGACGTGCCTGCGTTCAGCCACGTCCAGATCACGCCGCCACCGCCCAGCAGCAGGAAGGAACTCAAGACGATCACCATCACCCAGAAGCCGAAACCCGGAGGAAAAGGGTGCTCGATGGGCAACGCTCGCAAGACCAGCAGCGCGGTCAGCGAAACCCCGCCCAGCACGAACAGCGTCGCGGAAAATAAAGCCTCGCCCAACGTGCCGACCAACTTCGAGCCGGTCCGTCGAGTCCCCCGTTTCTTTTCCCAAACTCTCAACCAGCGAGCCAAGCCAATCGTCCCCCCGCATGATACCGTCGCCGATCCCTGCCGTCCGTTTGAGTATGGTGTGCCCAGCGGCATTCGGCAAGAGCTTAGAGAGATTTGGGGTGACAACCCGTTAACCGGCTTTGCGGCCCTGCTTTTCCTCGACAGATTCCTCACCCACCGTGTGGATCCGCAGCGATGGCTGAACTTGGCAGCGACGTTCCCGTACGACCCCGCGTTTAACGTCCTGGAAGAACTCGAAATAAGCGGCCGCCGGTCCCGTTGGGAACAAATCTTGCAATTGCTGCAACATATCATCCCAGCTCAAGCCGCTGCGAAAGATCACCCGATATGCTGATTTCAGGTCCAGGATTTCTTTTTCTAAGAAACCGTTTCGCCGGAGTCCAACCCGATTCAAGCCGACGACT
>SKVE01000392.1 GCA_007129635.1 Planctomycetaceae bacterium | reverse complement strand
GCAGTTGTGATGAAATCCGCGGGAGAGTTCGACTGAAGTTAACCCCCTCTCCCTGGTAATGACACCTGTGCAATTGCCCAAATTTTCGGGGATTTTTCACGAGATGGTCAGATTCTGCCGTCATCCGTATTGGCATGTAAATGTGAATTTCATGCAGATTCAGACTTAAAATGCAGTGTCAAATGCATAAAAACAGTTGACCTGTATATCACCACCCTACCCCATCGTAATTCGCCGCCCGCCATCCTGCTGCGCGAGGGCTATCGCGAAGATGTTCGAGTCAAGACTCGAACGCTGGCCAACCTGTCAAAGTTGCCGCCGGAAGCAATCGCCGTGCTCCGCCATGTGCTGCAGGGAAAGCAGATGGTTCCGGCCAACGAACTGTTTGAGATCGTCGAGAATGGCTCGCGGGCACATGGGCCGACCGAGGCCGTGTTGACGACCACGCGACGCCTCGGTTTCTTTCAGTTGATCAATTCACGACCCTCGCGTGAGCGAGATCTGGTGGTGGCCATGGTGGCCGCCAGGATTCTGAAGCCGCGGATGATGGGAATGCGAGGGGGTTTCATCGAGAAACACCTAGCCCATGATGTAGGTTAACAGATCGTCAGCGGTCAAAGCAACCGCTCGTCGGTTTACTTGGACGCCGGGATCAATCTGGTCGAGATCGATTTGGTGCGGCAGGGCGATTGTGGAAGAGGGCACCTCGAACGTACGGTGGTATTCTAGCGGCGAGGATGATCGCCGATCGATCTGTCCGGAACTGAGGTTCGCATCAGCTTGATCCACTCGACCTCCAGCTTGAAAGGTCCTGCCTGGTTATCGCTGAGCAAGAATCCGATGGAGTTGACTTCGGCCGGGTTCAACGGCTCGTTGGGAACTTCTCGCCCGAACCAAGTCGCCACGAACTTTTCCAAAGGCGCACGGATCTCGACCCATTCATTCTTCTCGGTCTGAAAAGTCCAGCGGTAGGAAAAAGCCGTTCGTGGGCGCGGTACGTACAGATTCAGCGTGTACTCCCGCCCATCGCCTCGGACACGAGCGAGCAGCGTACCGCCCTTTTGCAGACCAAGAGTCGCGGGTCGGGACCGGACCGAGGCAAAGCCGCCGTTGTTCTCCAGCGACAACGTGCCGAAGAATTCCATTGTCTCATGGGAGATGCTGAACCGACCATCTGACACGCCCCCCATCACTCCATCGTTGACGGCCTGCCACTTCTGGACGGCTTGCGGGTCAACAAAGTCGAAGAGCACACGATCTTTGTCAGCGGCCATCAGAATGGAACCTGTCATCCATAGGTACACGGCAACTGGCCCAGCAAAAACGGCCTTCGTAAGCATCGCACTTCCCTCCACCCTGCCTTGTTTCGTCTTCTTCAAGCGCACGCATCTGAAAGGATTACATCCTCCGTTATACAGTATACGGTGTCGGGAACTCCATGTCCTTGGTTGAAAAGGCGCAGCGTTCGTTCCCAAGCGTTCCAGGATCAAGACCATCACGGCAGCTCTTTCCGCCCCAGATTTCAACGCAATAATGCGATGGCACCAAGATCGAGGGGACTCGGGTCACGATCTACGCCAGGATCTCGTGGAGGACTCGGCCGTGGACGTCGGTCAGACGCATGTCGCGGGAACTGAAGCGGAAGGTGGTTCGCGTGTGATCCAGCCCCAACAAATGCAGCATGGTCGCATGCAGATCGTGGATCTCGACTCGATCCTGTACCGTCTTGTAGCCCCAATCGTCCGTCTTGCCGTAGGTGATCCCGCCCTTGACGCCGCCGCCTGCCATCCATAATGAAAAGGCGAATTGGTTGTGGTCGCGGCCGTCGCTGCCTTGAGCGAAGGGGGTCCGACCGAATTCACCCGTCCAGACGACCAACGTGGTATCCAGTAAACCCCGGGCTTTCAGATCGCTCAGCAGCGCCGCGATCGGTTGGTCGACCGAAACCGCGTTCTTCTGGTGCCCGTCTTTCAGGTTGCCGTGCTGGTCCCAGCGATCCCCGTTGCCGCCGGGGCAGGTGACTTCGATGAACCGCACGCCTCGTTCAACCAGCCGTCGGGCCAGCAGGCACTGGCGGGCGAAGATCTTGGTGCCCTGCCAAGGTTCCTCGAAGCCGTACATCCGCTGAGTGGCTTCGGTCTCGTCGCTCAGATCCATCAACTGGGGCACGGCGGTCTGCATGCGGAAGGCCGTCTCGTAATTGGCGATAGCCGATTCCAAGGCATCGTCGGTTCCGATCTGTTCCAGCGAATGGGCGTCCAGATCGGCCATCAAATCCAGCTTGTTGCGTTGCAGTTCCGTGGAAGGCTCCGCCGGACGGATGTTGGCCACTGGGTGGTCTCCGGCCTTGAAGACCGAACCTTGATAGGCGGCGGGTAGGAATCCGGAATTGAAGTTGTCCAAACCTCCCGGCGGGATCAATCCGCCGTTCAGGACGATGAAGCCGGGCAGTTCCTGGCTCTCGCTGCCCAGACCGTACCCGACCCAAGCGCCCATGCTGGGGCGGCCCTGCAGGCCGGATCCGGTGTGCAGGAAGTAGTTGGCGGCCGTGTGCTCGGGGAACGGCGAGACCATCGACTTGATGACGCACAGATCGTCGACATGTTTGGCCACGTGGGGAAACAGGTCGCTGACCCAAATGCCACTCTCGCCATACTGCCGGAAGTTCCAAGGCGACTTCATGACTCGGCCAATACTGTTGAACTGCGTGGGTTCCAACTGGCCCATGGCTTGGCGAGGATCCTGGCCATCGTACTTGGCCAGCATCGGTTTGTAGTCGAACGTATCGACCTGCGACGGCCCACCGTCCATGTACAGGAAGATGACGTTGCGGGCTTTCGGAGGAAAATGAGGCGGTTTGGGAGCCAGAGGGCTGGTCGAAGCGAACGATCGGTCGTCCATCAAGGCCGCCATTGCCAGGGCGCCGAACCCGCCGGCGCAGGTTCTGAGCATCTCGCGACGGGAGACGGAGCGTGGAAGGAATCGTCGACAATGCATGGGTAAGTATCCTCTACAGATCAGTTCAAGTAAATGAACTCCTTCATGTTGAACAACACATGCGCCAGGTCCGTCCAGATTCGCAGATCATCGTCCGAAGCGCCGTACAGTTCCGCCTGCTGCTCGAGAAACAGTCGAATCCGATCGAGCTGGTCGGTGGTTGGCGGCTTGCTGAACGCCTGGTGGAACATCGCCTCGATCCGCAACTCGGCCGACGCGTGTTCGGCCGACACTCGCTTTGCCCATTGCTGTGCCTGGCCGATGATGAAAGGATCGTTCATCAGGATCAATGATTGCGCGGGCACGTTGGAATCGCTGCGCCGCCCCATCGTGCTGAACGGACTGGGCATGTCGAACGCCAGCATCATGGGCGACAAGAAGTTCCGGTTGACCGAGATGTAGACACTGCGTCGCCCGTCGCCGTCCAACGGCCCGCCCTGCGGCCTGCCGCGGCCTTCCATGAACGCGGTCAGATGGACCGGCACGCTTGGCCCGTACATGGCGGGATCCAGATGGCCGGAGACAGCCAGCATGGCGTCGCGAATCGATTCGGCTGGCAAACGACGTCGAGACATGCGGTACAACCACTGGTTCTCTGGATCCCGCTCGGCCGCGCGAGCCTGATCGTCCGTCGCCTGGCTGGACATGCGGTAGGTGCTGGACATGACCATCTGGCGGATGGCATGCTTGATCGACCAGCCATGTTGTTGGAAATCGGCCGCCAGCCAATCCAGCAACTCGCCATGCGTCGGCGGCTGGCCCATGACGCCAAAATCATCGACGGTCGGGACGATCCCACGACCGAATAAGTGATGCCACAACCGATTGACCAGCACGCGAGCCGGGAAGGGGTTGTCGTGAGCAACGATCTGCCGAGCCAACTCGAGCCGGCCGCTACCGTTTTCGATCGAGGGATGCTCTTGGCCACCCAGTGCCGTCAGCAAGCGTCGCGGGACTGGATCGCCCAGATTCACGTGGCTGCCGCGGATGTGCACTCGATCATCCAGACCGTTCCCGTCGGTCGCAGCCAACACGTAGGTGGGCGCAGGAAGCGTTGCTTCGACCGGTTGCATCCGTGCCGAGCATGCCGCCGTGGCGGCAGACAACTCGATCAAACCGTGCCGAGCGGCCCAGGCCAGCATGGCCGTGTGTTCGGCATCCGCCGTCGCTTGCCGCCAATGCTCCAGGCATTCCGACCAGATGGTGCCACAAGCTTGTGCCAGACCACCGATGCTGTCGGCTTGAGCGTCGGACAGCGCCCGGCGTGCCAGGTGGCTGGGCAGATCGGTCGGTGTTGGGCCGTGGGAAAAGCGGATCTGGTCTACCGCCGCAAACCCATCGCCGCGATCGATGATCTCGATATAAGCTCGATGCCCCATGTATCGCCGCAGATCCCCGGCCTGGGTCTTCCAAACGAACTGCCCCTCGGTGTCGATGTTCTTCAGTTCGAAGCCGCCGAACAACAGGCCGTTGAACGGGAACATAAAGTACCCGTCGATGATCAGCCGGATCGTGACGTTTTTGGCGTTCAACCGGTAATGGATCGCGGGGTGGTTCAACGTAAAAGTGGGCGAACGCAACACGCCGTGAAATCGCGGGGATGTCAACCCGCCGTGCATCACGCCGGGCGTGACCGGTAGATCGGATCGTGACGCCGCATCCCATTGCCGCGCCTGGGTCGGTTGCGAGTCAAACGCTTGGCCTTCGACGAACCAGCCGTGATCGTCACAGCCGGGCGGGAAATCCGCGAACAGAACCGTCTGCTCTCGGCTCGCTTCCGCCTGCTGGGCTCGATCCTCCAAAGCCGCTGCCACACGAGCTCGATCTTCGTCCCACGACGGGTTCTCGTCGCCCATCGCGTCAACCATCCGGCGGAACGCGACCAGCGGATGCGACGGATCTTCCACCGACGGATCCTGCAACGCCGCGACCCATCGACGGACCTGGTCGACATCCAGGCCATGGGTTTGAGCGGCGGCAGCCACGGCGGCCCGGTCGGGCGATGAGGCGTCGTCACCCGCGCCGATCGCCAATACATCGCCAGCGGCCATCAGCCCCGCAGCAAAACGTTCGGCATCCAGGCGGGTCGCGTCGATCGTAGCGGCCAACGCTCGATCACCCTCGGCTCGAAGCTCCTGCAACGCGTCCACCGCCGCAGCGATCTGCCCCCCAGGGTCCAGGATCTTCTCCTCGCGACGAGAACTCTTCAAAAAGCCGGACAACGAGTAATAGTCGTCGATCGAAATCGGGTCGAACTTGTGATCGTGGCAGCGGGCACAGGCGACCGTCAGACCCAGAAACGTCTTGGTCATGACGTCGATCTGGTTCTCGATGCGAATCGCTTCGTCTCCCACAACATCCGTTGGGGCATGGACCGCTTCGCCCAGATACCAGAACCCCGTGCCGATGACCGATTCGTTGAATCCGTCGGTCGGATGCCTTCGTGGTTCGGAGAGCAAATCGCCCGCAAGTTGTTCGATGATCAACTGGTCGTAGGGCACGTCGGCATTCAACGCTCGGATCAGATAATCGCGGTAGCGCCACGCATGATCGATGGCGTAATCGAATTCATGCCCATGCGACTCGGCGTAACGGACCAGATCCATCCAGTGCCGAGCCCATTTTTCGCCGAAATGGGGTGACTCCAGGAACTGGTCGATCAATCGCTGGTAGGCTTCCGCTGAATCATCTGCGACAAACGCCTCGACCTGCTCGACCGTCGGCGGCAGCCCCATCAAATCGAAAGATAGACGGCGGATCAACGTCCGACGGTCGGCCGCAGCGGCCGGTGACAAATCGTGTTCTTCCAGTCGAGCCAAGATAAAATGGTCGATCGGATTCGTCGGCCAATCGGCCTGCCGAACATGGGGCGGAGCGACCTGCTGGATCGGCTGCCACGACCAGTGTTCGGCCATGCGCTGCTGCCAATCCAGCTTGTCTCGGATCACCTCGGCTTCGTCCATCGCGCCTGGCCAGGGAGCGCCCATCTGGACCCACTGCACCAGATCTTGGATCGTTTCGTCCGGCAAACGGCCTCGAGGAGGCATTTCGTACAATTCGTATCGGACCGACTGGATCAAGAGACTCGATTCCACGTCCCCCGGGATCACCGACGGCCCGGAATCGCCGCCAGCGATAACGGCCGCTCGAGTGTCCAGCCGCAAACCGGCTTCCAGCCGACGCGCATCACCGCTGTGACATTCGTAACAATGCTCGACCAGCACCGGGCGCACCCGCTTCTCGAAAAACTCGATCTGTTCCGCTGTTGGCTCATCGTACGCAGGATCGGCAAAGGCCGGTCGGAGCACGATCCCACCAATAAAAAGGATAAACACACCCAGGAAGCATTTGGTGGAAGCGGTC